>JBGOYP010000133.1:0-6592 GCA_041479785.1 Candidatus Aminicenantia bacterium
GCCGACCTGGAAAAGATGGTCAGGGATAATCCTGCAATCAAATCCGCGACTGTCTTTCCGGGCCGTATCGAAAACATGATCGACTTCCTGAACGCCGTCGATATCTATGTCCAGCCCTCGCTGAGCGAAGGCCTGCCGATGGCCTTACTGCAGGCCATGGCCGCAGGAAAACCCATCCTGGCGACCCGCGTCGGGGGAATCCCGGAAGCCCTCGGCGAAGGAATCGAAGGCCTGCTTGTGAACCCAAGAGACGCCGCGGCTTTAGGCTCGAAGCTAGCCGAAATGATCCAAAAACCGGATTTGCTCCGGGCCCTCGGGGAAAACGCTAAGGCGCGCGCCTTCAGAGAATTTCATGCGAAACGGCTCGCCCGCCAGATGCTTGCCTTATACGACCGGCTGACGGAAAATCTCCCTTAGGAACAGAAGATGATCCAAGACGGCTTCACGCCAGGCCTCCCGAACCCGAACGAGTTTCGAGAATATTATAAAAATAAAAAAGTCCTCATTACGGGCGGGCTCGGCATGATCGGCAGCACGCTGGCCCAGATTCTGGTCCCATGGGGCGCGCGCGTTTCGATTCTGGACGCGCTCCTGCCGCTTTACGGCGGCAACCTCTTCAATATCGAGAGCATCAAGAACGACGTCGCTCTCGCGATCGGCGACATCCGGGACCGCGATCAGATGGAACGCTGCGTCCGCGGCCAGGACGTCATCTTCCATCTCGCAGCTCAGGTCAGCTACATCGACAGCATGACCGACCCCTTCCTCGACCTTGACATCAATTGCCGCGGCTCGCTTGTCATGCTCGAGGCCTGCAAAGCGCTGAACAGGGACGCCAGGATCGTTTTTACCGGTTCGCGTATGCAATACGGCCGCATCCTCGCCAATCCCGTGGACGAGCACCACCCCACGGAGCCCTTAATGCCCTACGGCATTCACAAACTTTCGGCCGAGAAATATCACCTCATGTATCATCAAAACGACGGTCTCCACGTCGCCGTCGGCCGGATCACAAATCCCTACGGCCCCCGTCAGCAGATGAAACACGGCAAATACGGCATCGTCAATTGGTTCATCAAGCAGGCCATGACCGGTCAAGTCATCAAAGTCTTCGGGGACGGCCGGCAGCGGCGAGATTACATCTTCGTCGAAGACGTCGCCCGCGCCCTACTCGCCCTCGGCGATAATCCCAAGGCAAACGGGGAGATTTTCAACGTCGGAAGCGGCAGCGGGATTGCCTTCATCGACATGATCCGGCAGGCCGTCGACATCGTCGGACGAGGGACGATCGAGACGGTCCCCTGGCCCGCCGACTACCAGAATGTCGAGACCGGCGATTTCATCGCCGACATCGAAAAAATCAAGAATCTTCTGGGTTGGGAAGCGCGCGTCGACCTGGCGACAGGGGTACGTAAGACTCTCGATTACTACCAAGAGCACGGGCGTCACTATTGGTGAGGCAACAAGAAAACGTCATTGCTTAAAATAAAATCAACCACCCTTCTCCTGCTGTTGATCGTCGTCCTCGGAACGTTTTTGGGCTTTTATCGACTGTCCGATAAAAGTTATTGGGACGACGAACTATTGAGCATCTTTCACGCGAGATCGTTGACCAACATCCCGGCGCTTCTATCGCTTCAAGTCGGCAACGCCCATCCGCCGCTCTATTTTCTTCTTTTGCGCCTGTGGATGATCCCGGGGGGACAGAGCGAAGGCTGGACGCGTCTCTTATCCGTTCTCCTTGGCCTGCCGGCGATCGGATTGGTTTATCTCATCGGAAAACGCCTGGCCGGACAAAAAGCCGGACTCTGGGCCGCCCTTCTCTACACGGTCATGCCCTTGATGCTGATCTACAACCGCGAACTGCGAATGTACTCGCTTTTCGTAACGCTCTCCTGCCTTTCGCTCTATCTTCTCTTAAGAGCCTTGGACCGGGGCAGAATCTTGGACTGGATTTTTTATTCCCTAGCGACGTTTTTGACGCTCATCACCCACTATCATGGGCTTTTGGTCATGCTGGCTCAGGGGATCTTTGTTCTCGCGGACGCCGTCCTCTCAAAACGGAATCGTCCGCAACTCTTTCGTTTTCTGATAGCGGCGGGGGTGGCTCTCATTCTGTTCCAACCATTTCTGCCCGCCTTTTTGGATGCCTTCACGGGAAAAAGCGGGATGTGGCAGGCCGACGCCAATTCCGGATTCATCGCCGTCGCTTATTTGGCCTTTTCCTTGGCGCTTGGGCAAACAATCATGCCCTGGAATCCTCTGGCCGTTATCGGAGCCGTCGGGTTTTTCGTTTTGCTGTCCGCCGGCCTGATGCCTTATCGAAAAAATACGAAATTGACCGTGTTGATCTTATCCTACGGGCTCGTCGTCTTTATCGTCGGCCCCATCGTTTCTCACAATATGCCTCGGTACTATCTCTTCTTCGTTCCTCTCCTTTGCCTTTGTCTGTCGAACGGATTGTCGAAGATCAAGAAAAAATCGATCGTTTTCGTTGCCCTCTTCCTTCTGACCGTGAGCTGGGTCGTTTCCGATTTTAACTATTACGCCAACCGGGAATTTCACGTCATGGGAACGGTCGATCCTTCTCGCGAGGTGGCGGAATATCTTTCGAAGGCCGCGGCTCCCGACGATGCGATTATCGGAGGGACGCAGTCCTTCCGCATGTATTATCTCCCGCGACTCGGTTTGAAAAATCCCATCGCTTCGAGCCTTCAGCAATTCAGCCAAGACCACGGGGCCTTGCCCTCCACCGTCTGGCTCGTCGTCTTCAATCCCGTCTCCACGGAAAAGTCTAAGATCATGATTCGTGGATTGACGGAAGCGGGCAGCTATGAACAGACCGGTCTCCGGCGATTTATGCGCGACCCGAACTATTCAAGAAAGCAAAAATATTTCCGGAAAGACTTCGCGGAATATCGTATCGACGTTTTTAAATTCCAGAAATCTTCGATACCCGAGACCGCATTAAAACAATAAGCTTTCGGCCGATGGGTCTTTCCCTCAAGGAGCACATGATGGACAAGCGCCGCGCGGTTGAGCTCAGCATCATCGTTCCGTGCCTCAACGAACGTGAAAATCTGCCGATTATTCTCCCCAGGCTGGCTCAACTGATCCTCGACCACAAACTCGACGCCGAACTCGTCATCCTCGACGACGCCAGCGTCGACGACACGGCGGCCGTGGCCCGGGAGATCATGAGCCGCTACCAAGGAATCCAATGGAGCCTGTCCCGCCGCTATCAGCCGCGCCGCGGATACGGGGCCGTCGTCCGGTTCGGGCTGGCCCACGGCCTGGGCCAGTACGCGATCTCCGTGTCCGCGGACAACGTCGACCCGATCGAAATGATCCCGGGCTTTCTCCAAAAAATGCGCGAGGGCGCGGCCATGGTCCAATGCTCGAGATACCTGCGCTCCGAGGACGCGAACACGATCCCGTTCAAGTACAAGTTCTACCAGGCGATCTATCGAAGGCTCGTCCGGCTCCTCCTGGGGGAAATCATCCGCGACAGCACGTATTCGTTCAAGATGTATGACCGCGTCCAGATGCTCGCCGTCGGCCTGGCATCCAACCGGTTCAGCATCAGTCCGGAGATCACTTTCAAAACGGTGCTGTCCGGAGGAAAAATCGTCTATGTGCCGGGAAGCCAGGGGACGCGCATCTACGGGATCTCGAAATTCCGTTTTATGAAAGAAGGATTCGGCTTTGCCTGGGTTCTTTTCAGGTCGGGCCTTCATCGCCTCGGAATTCTCTGGTTCTGAGCCTCCCATGCCTGACAAAATCCTCGTTTTAGGGGCCGCCGGAATGTTGGGGCATGTCGTCTTCACGGAGCTCGTGGCCCGCGAGGAATGGGATGTCCGGGCCACGGTCTGGACCGTCGAGGAGCTCGAGACCCTCCCCCCGGCGCTCCGGGATAGAATTAAGCCCGGGATCGACGCCACCCGCCTCGAACCCCTTCGCGCCGTCTTGGATTCCGTCCGGCCAAAGGCCGTCATCAATTGCGTGGGATTGATCAAGCAGCGCCCCCTGGCCAAAGATCCCATCGCCGCCCTCGACCTCAACGCTCTGCTTCCTCATCGGCTGGCGCAGCTCTGCCGGGCGGCCGGGTCGCGCCTCATCCATATCAGCACGGACTGCGTCTTCGCCGGGACGAAGGGAAAATACAAGGAATCCGATTCGGCCGACGCCGAGGACCTCTATGGAAAAACCAAATTCCTGGGCGAGGTCACGGAACCGCCCTGCGTGACGCTGCGGACGTCGATCATCGGCCATGAACTCCGGGACCGGTTTGCCCTCATCGAATGGTTCCTGTCCCAGGAAGGCCGGGTGCGCGGCTACCGGCAGGCGATCTATACCGGTTTCCCGACCGTCGAATTCGCATCCATCCTGGCCCGCTACGTCCTTCCCCGAAAGGATCTCTTCGGCCTGTATCACGTCTCATCGGACCCGATCTCCAAGCACGATCTTCTCCGGCTCGTCGCGGAGCGCTATCACAAGGATATCGCGATCGAACCGGACGACGCCGTCCGGGAGGACCGCTCCTTGAATTCCGACCTGTTCCGCCGGACGACGGGGTATGTCCCGCCTCCCTGGCCGGAGCTACTTGAAAAAATGCATCGACATTATGTAAACTCTGGTCTCTATCAAAAACTACCCGGGGGAACGCATGCTCAGTTTTAACGGAAAATGCATCGTGATCACCGGCGGGACGGGCTCGCTGGGCAAAATCCTGGCCAAACGGCTGCTGTCGGGCGAGCGGGGCACGCCGCGGAAAATCATCATCTTTTCTCGCGACGAAGCAAAACAGCATTACATGCGCGTCGAATACCAGCATAAAACGCGGGTCACGGACGAGGTCATCTACAACAACTTCGAACGCCTGCTGGAATTCCGGATCGGCGATATCCGCGATTATCACTCCGTCCGGTCGGCCCTGAAGGGCGCGGACATCGTCATCAACGCCGCGGCCCTGAAGCAGGTCCCGTCATGTGAATACTTCCCGGAAGAGGCCGTCCGGACGAACATCCTCGGCGCGGAAAATATCGTCCGAGCCGTCCATGAGGGCAACTTGCCCGTGGAGACCGTCGTCGGCGTCTCGACGGACAAAGCCTGCAAGCCGGTCAACGCCATGGGCTTGACGAAGGCCCTTCAGGAACGGATCTTCATCGCGGCCAACATCCTCGTCCCCGCGACCCGGTTCATCTGCGTCCGGTACGGCAACGTCCTGGCCTCGCGCGGGTCGGTCATCCCCCTGTTCCACGAGCAAATCAAGAACGGCGGGCCGATCACGATCACGACGGAAGAGATGACCCGGTTTCTTCTCCCCCTGGAATCCGCCGTCGATACGATTTACGCCGCCATCGAGGCCGCCCGGCCCGGCGAAATCTTCATTCCCAAGGTTCTGGCCTCGCGGATCATGGACGTGGCCAAGGCCCTGGTCGGCGACCGGAACATCAAGATCATTCTCACCGGGATCCGGCCGGGCGAGAAGGTCCACGAAATCCTCATCTCGGACGAGGAAGCCTGGCGGACCGTGGCCCGCGGCGGGTTCTACGTGATCCAGCCCATGCTTCCCGAACTCCTGAAGGAGAAAGGCCTCCCCCCCGCCCTGAAAAAGGAATACAGCTCGGGAGATTTTCTCATGACCTTCGAGGAGACGGTCAGCCTTCTCAAACGCTACGATCTTTTGGAAGGCCGGGACGCGGACACGGAAGGAGACATCCTAAGATGAAGGTCGTCACGCTCATCGGAACCCGTCCGGAAATCATCAAACTCAGCCGGGTGATCCCCGAGTTCGACCGGCATTTCCGTCACGTCTTGGTTCACTCCGGGCAGAACTATGATTTCGAGCTAAACAAAATCTTCTTCCGGCAGCTCAAGATCCGCCCGCCCGACCATTTCTTGAATGCCGCGGCCGGGTCGGCCGCCGGGACGATCGGACAGGTCATCATCAAATTCGACGACGTTCTCAAGAAAGAAAAACCCGAGGCGATGCTCGTCCTGGGAGACACGAACAGCTGCCTCGGCGCGATCGCTGCCAAGCGCCGGAAGATCCCGATTTTCCACATGGAGGCCGGGAACAGATGCTTCGACGAGCGTGTTCCCGAAGAGGTCAATCGCCGGATCATCGACCATATCAGCGATATCAACATGCCCTACACGGAGCACGCTCGCCGCTATCTCATCCGGGAGGGCTTCAAGCCCGAAACCATCATCAAGACCGGGTCGCCCATGGCGGAGGTCCTCCGCCATTACATGCCGAAGATTCTTGCCGTCCGAACGCTGACCCGGCTCAAGCTCCGGCCGCTAAACTATTTCGTCGTCAGCAGCCACCGCGAGGAAAACGTCGACGACGATGGGCAATTCGAGGCCCTGCTCGCCGTCCTCAACGCCATCGCCGCCGAATACGACAAGCCGCTCATCGTCTCGACGCATCCCCGGACGAGAAAACGCCTGGCCGCCTCCGGGACACGCCGGTTCCATGACCGCATTGTGTTTTTGAAGCCGCTCGGATTCCTCGATTACGTCCATCTCCAGATGAACGCGTTTTGCACGATCTCCGACAGCGGGACGATCACCGAGGAATCCTCGA
>JBGOYP010000134.1:0-6540 GCA_041479785.1 Candidatus Aminicenantia bacterium
CGAGGAAGTCTTTCACACGGATTGAATTCTTCCGCGGAGGCTGGGGGACGAAACGGACCGCGTCTCAGCAGACCGTGACCGATAATCCTTCTCGGCTGATGCCGTAGTCGAAGAAGCGGGCGCGAGCGTTGGGCGGGTCGGTTTCGAGTTTCGCCCGCGCCCGCGCCGCGTCTTTCGGCGACCGGGCGGCGATCAGCAAAAAGCCGCCGCCGCCGGCCCCGAGAAGCTTGGCGCCAAAAATATGGGGACGGATTTTCGCCAGGATCGCTTCGATCTCGGGCGTCGTCGAGGCGGGGTCGATGCGTTTGTTGAGCCGCCAGGCGACGTCAATCAACCGGCCGAAAGCGGCCGCGTCCTTCGCGGCCATCGCTTCGCTCATCCGGCGCGGGAAGTCGTGGAGTTCGCCCAGCGTCTTCATCGCTTCCGGTTCCCGGTCCAGATAGTTGCCGACGACGTTTCGGAGAATATTCTTGGCCAGCCGCCGAAGGCCGGTATAGTAGAGCAGCGTCTGTCCGCCGTTGGTCTTCGGGTCGAGAACGTCGGGGGTGATATATTGAACCCCGGGGTCGGGAATGAGCCCGGGCCCGGTCGTGATCATCTTGACGCCGGGAAGGACGCCGCCGACCTGGTCCTGCCAACCGCCTCCCGTCGTCAACTCTTGTTCGAGCCGGAGGACATCGTGGAAGAGCTCGCGCGCGCCGGGCTTCTGTCCGGTCATCCGCTGGACGACGGCGGCCAGGACCGCGCCCATGATGCTCGACGTCCCCAATCCGCTTCCGCTCGGGATCGCGGCCAGCGTCGTCAGTTCGATCCCTCCTCCGAAGGCGCGGAGCATGTCGCGGAGGGTTCGCGTCCCGCGCGGCCAGGCGGCCGTCTCGGGCGAAAAGCCGGCCAGAGCCAGGGCTGCTTTCGCCAGGCCGAACTGGCTGGTTGGAAGGCGATAGTCGAGAAGGTCATCGAGCGTGCGGATCACGGCGCGAGAGCCGTGGTCGATGGAGGAGATGCGGACCTCGAGCTCGGCGACGACGCGGGCATAAGCTTGGATGGGCGGCTGGCCGTTGAGGTCGACGGCGGCGTTGATGACGCAGCCGCCTCGCTCGAGCGAGTAGGGCGGGGTGTCCGTCCAGCCGCCGCCGAGGTCGAGACGGGCCGGGGCCCGGCCCCAGACGATCTCGTCCGAGCGCAACGCGTTTTTCGGGTGACTCCGCAGCGGCGGGCGGCTCAGGATGATCGTCCGGGCGATATTCTCGAAAGCCGCGTCTTGCGCGGCGCGCCCCCAGCGGACCGGCCGGCGGACGAGGGCTTCCCGAAGGCCGAGCGTGTCGAGCCAGGATTTTTCCGCGGCCGACAGGCGGCCGTAAAAAGCCGCGAGCCAGTTTTTTAACCAGGGCAGCCGGCCTTGGGCCGAGGCGAGATTCAGGACCGCGGTGCCGAGCGAATGAAAAATCCTTGAGAGGTCGAGCGCGCCGAGGTTTTCGCTCTCCGGGCGTATCCCGGGGCCGAATCTTTTAAAGGCCCTTAGGATTTCTTCCGCGTATTCGACGGCCGACGCAGAATCCCATGACGCGATTCGCGATCCGCCTAAGCTTCGATGGTCCATGTGAACTTGTGGATAAGGCCGTTCGTTACCGGTTGGCTTTGACCTGGGCTTCGATCCAGGGGTAGGTCCGGGCGATGCCGTCGTGCAGGGAGAATTTCGACGTCCAGCCGATCGACGTGATCCGGTCATTGCGGAAGTTCCGCGCCTTCACGCCCACCGGCCCCGCGATATGTTTCATGTGGATCGTCTTTCCGGAGACGCTGACGACTGTCCGGACGAGCTCGTCCACGGAGACGTACTCGCGACGGCCGATGTTCACCCCGTTTTCCTGGCCGGAGCGCATCAGGAGGACGATGCCGTCCACGAGGTCGTCGATGTACGTATAAGCGCGCATCGCGCTCCCGTCGCCCCAGACCTCGATCGTCCCGCCGTCGGGGGCTTCCGCGACCTTCCGGCACAGGGCCGCGGGAGCCTTTTCGCGGCCGCCCTGCCAGGTGCCCTCCGGGCCGTAGGTATTCTGGAAGCGGGCGACCCGGACGGCCATTCCGAAGCGGCGGCCGTAGGCCATGGCCACGCGCTCGGCGTAGAGTTTTTCCCAGCCGTATTCATTGTCGGGCAGGGCGGGATACGCGTCCTCTTCCGAGAGCTCGGGTTCGACGGCGGCCATATCGCGGTAGACGCAGGCCGACGAAGAGAAGAAATAGCGCTTGACCCCGGCGGTCGCCGCGGCGTGCGTCATCTGGATGTTGATCAGGGCGCTGTTCCTCATGATCTCGCATTCGGCGGAGTGGATGAACCCCATCCCGCCCATGTCCGCGGCGAGCTGATAAACTTCGTCGAACGGTCCGCCGGGGGCCGCGACCGCCGCCCGGCAGGCGGCCTCTTCCCGGAGGTCAAGGATGAGGAATTCGTCGGCCGCGGTCGGGGAAAACTCCGGCCGTTTGAGGTCCGCGCCCCGAACCCAGAATCCGTCGTGTTTCAGGCGCTTGGCCAGGTGGCTGCCGATGAACCCGCCGGCGCCGCAGACGAGGGCTTTCTTCATGACGAGGCTCCTTGCCGCGGCCGGTCGCGCCGCGGACTACGGGGACGATTTTAACCGAAACGGAAACATCCTCGCAACCTCTTGATTGTCCGGGGCGATTCGTATAAATATGAAAGTAAGTTTTTTCGAAGAGAGGTTCACGTGGAACACGATCAGCGCGTCTTGGCCTTTGGTTGGATCCCCGATTATCCCGACTTTCGCGATTATACGGAGACGACCCCATCGGTCAGCCAGATCCTGGTCCCGACGGGCTTGCCCCTGCCGCGCCGCGTCCCGCTTGCCGGGGAGCCCGCGGTGAAAACGCCGGCGGCCGCGCGGAGAACGAAACCCAAAGCCCTTCCGGCCGCGGCGGACCTTCGGCCGTGGTGCTCGCCCGTCGAGGACCAGAAGAATCTGGGCTCGTGCACGGCGAACGCCGGCGTGGGCGTCATCGAGTATTACGAGCGAAAGGCGTTCGGCCGGCATATCGACGCGTCGCGCCTGTTTCTTTACAAAGTGACGCGCAACCTGATGAAAATGACCGGCGACACGGGCGCTTATCTCCGCAAGACGATGGGGGCGATGGTCCTCTTCGGCGTGCCGCCCGAGGATTTCTGGCCCTACAGCGATGCCGCGGACAAGTTCGACAAAGAACCGCCGGCCTTCTGTTACGCGTTCGCCCAGAATTATAAGACCCTCCAGTATTTCCGCCACGACCCGCCGGGCGCGTCGGCGCCGGCGGTTCTCGAGCGCGTCAAAACGTATCTCGCGGCGGGACACCCCTCGATGTTCGGCTTCACCGTTTACAGCTCGGTCGAGCAAGCGGACGAGCGCGGCGCCATGCCGTTTCCGGGGCCGTCCGAGCGCATCGTCGGCGGGCATGCGATCGTCGCCGTCGGCTACGACGACCGAGTCAGGATCAAAAACAGTTCAAGCGGCGTTGAAACGACGGGCGCTCTTCTCGTCCGGAATTCCTGGGGAGCGTCCTGGGGTGACGGCGGATACGGCTGGCTGCCCTACGAATACGTCCGGCGCGGACTAGCCGAGGATTTCTGGTCGGTTTTGAAGAAAGAGTGGATCGACACCGGCGCGTTCAACGTTTGAACGGCGGAAAGAACGGATTCCGTCGCCGGCCGGCACCACCCGTTCTTTCTTTCGATATCAATAATTAGCCCGCGGCGTTTAGGCAATATTCAGGAATTTGTGCTAATATTTTTCCCGATGGCTCGTTTTGCGCTTAAAAAGGCCGCGTTGGCCGGGCTGGTCTTTGTTTCCGTATCGCTCGTCCTCCGGGCCCAGATCTCGATCACGACGCCCGAAGGGCTGACCGTCCATGCCAATTCGGGGGAACAGGACAAGGACCGGATCATCCTGACGGGCGCGGTCGAGCTCCTCTATAAAGACATCCGGCTGCTGGCCGACAGCGCCGAGGTCAATACGAAGACCAGGGACGTCGTGGCGACCGGGCATGTCACGATCCAGCTGCCTTCGGAAAACATCGATTGCTCTGAAATCACGTTCAACCTCGACACCGCTCTGGGGAAATTCAAGGAGGCGCTCGGCCGGATCCAGCCGTCCGTCATTTATGAAGCCGCGTCGGCCGAGAAGAAGCCGGATAATCTCTACAGCCTCGAAAAAGCCTATGTGACCTCGTGCACCCAACCCGTGCCGCGCTGGAAATTTTCGTTCGCCCGGGCGAACCTCAAGAAGGACGACTACGTCGAGATGTGGAGCGCGGTTCTGTCGATCAAAACGGTCCCGGTCTTCTACTGGCCGTACCTGCGCTATCCGCTCAACCAGGTCAGGTCTACGGGATTCCTGATGCCCCATATCGGATTTTCGAAGGTGAAGGGCTTCGTTTTTTCCGAGCAATTTTACTGGGCCATCGCCCGGAACATGGACGCGTCGTTCAGCTTCGATTATTACGGCGCCAAGGGCGCGGGCGGCGGGCTCGAATATCGCTATATCTTCGGCGACGGAACGCGCGGCGACGCGCATCTTTATTATTTCCTGTTCAAATCGACCACGGATCAGGCCACGCCCACCGACTCTTACATCGTCCGCTGGAACCATAGCCAGCTCTTGCCCGGCGGGTTCACCCTGGCCGCGAGCGTCGATTACCAGAATTCGTTCCAGTTCCTGCGGGAGTTCGACAACGACATCATGCGCGCCCTCGTCTTCAACCGCAGCTCCCAAGTCTATGTCGCCAAGTCCTGGTCGTCCTACAGCTTCAGCCTTCGAGCGGCGCGGTTCGAGACGAGCTTTCCGACCCTCAACGCGTCGGTCATCACGGATTACCTGCCCCAGGTCAACTTCGATTCGTTCAAAATGAAGCTCTTCTCGCCGCTGTATTTTTCGTTCTCATCGTCGTTCAGCCGCTGGCAGTACGGCTGGGACTATCAATACAAGGCGAACTCCCAGCTCTCGAACACCCAATTCGAGCTGACTCCGACCCTGAGCCTGCCGTTTAACGCGATCCCCTGGCTGACGATGAATTTCTCGACCGAACAGAACCTGAAATACTATTGGAAATCAGTCCAACCCGGCGTCGGCTTCACCGCGGAACCGGTCTTGACCTACAACTCGGCCGTCGCCGTCGACCTCGTCGGTCCGGTGTTCTACCGGATTTATGATTTGGGCGCGGGAGAGGACGGCGCGAGCGTGGCCCGCCTGAAGCACATCATCGAACCGACGGTGTCGTATCGGTACGAAAGCCCGATCGTCAACGGGGACAAGGCCTTCAACCCGTACGGGCTGTACCGCACCCACGCGGTCTCGTACGGGCTAACCAATCACCTCATCTTAAAAAAGGGCCCTTCGCCGGAGGAAATCCTGACCTGGGGGATCTCCCAGGTTTATTATATCGCACCCGAAAGCAGCCCGATGCAATACTACCGGTGGAATGGGGAGATCCCGCGTTTTTCCGAGATCTCGAGCTATCTCCGGATTTACCCCGGCGGCGGGTTCAGCTTTGACGGCGCGGCCAGCTTTAACACCTACACGAAAGGATTATCGTCGCTGCGGCTCGGCGCGAACCTCGGCTCGCCGGCGGACACCGTCTTTCTCACGCTCAATTGGTACAAGAGCATGAATCCCTGGACGCCGGACCCGTGGTACGACCGTAGCCAGGTCGGCGCGTTCGGCGGGTTTAATCTTCCAGCCCTGAATCTGGAGTTGAAAGGGCAGGCGGATTTCAACGTGACCGAGCGCAAGCTGCTGTTCGCCGGCGTGAGCGGCGTCTATCATTACCAGTGCTTGGACTTGAAGGCCGACCTGCGGATGTATTTCTTCCGCGATCTCCCCGATGTGCAGTTCAAGATCTCGTTCGGCCTCGGGAACATTGGGAAGACGACGGACTTCCTCGGCGGGGCGCGGTTTGATTAGAAATTCGGGGACATGACCCGAATTCTCTTGAATCGGGATCGTGTCGCCGAATTTCTTAGGCCTTAACGACCTTGTGACGTCCCGTCTTCACGGCCCGGCAGGCGTTCCGCGTATCGACCACCAGCTTGGAATTTTTTACGACCCAGCCGTAATCCAGGGCGGAGTGGTCCGTGACGATGAGGACGGCATCCATCGCTTTGAGAAGAGCCACGGTCAGCTTCGAGGAGCTGAGGTTGAGCGTATATTTCCTGGCCGGGGGGATTTTGGGTACGAAGGGGTCGTGATAATAAACCCGGGCCCCTCTGTCCTGGAGAAGTTGCAGGAAACGCCGTGAATTTCAGACGATTATGCGTAAAACTCCGCGATCGTCCGGACGACGTAATCTTTCTGTTCGGCGGTGAGTTCGGGGTAGACGGGGAGGGAGAGGACTTCGGCGGCCGCCCGCTCCGATTCCGGGAAGTCGCCCCGGCCATATCTCAAGTCTTTAAAGCACTCCTGCAAATGGAGAGGGACGGGATAGTAGATGTCATGTCCGATGGTTTTTTCTTTGAGTCGGGCCTGGAGGCCGTCCCTGTCCTTCACCCGGAGGGTGTAC
>JBGOYP010000135.1:0-6523 GCA_041479785.1 Candidatus Aminicenantia bacterium
ATCGCGTAAAGAGGATAATCCCGGGAAGGAGGCCGTCGCCCTTATTTTCCCGAGATCGTCATCTTGTATTTCGCCGCTTTTTCGACCAAATCCCGGCTGACATAGTCGGCGTGGTACTTGTTCTGGATATAGAGCGCGGTCTGGTCGCCGTAATGCGGGCTAGCCGGGACGCCCGATTCTCCGGCCGGGATGACCGTGAGCGACCGGTTCCAATCGGCCGTGTCGAGGATGTGCCGATGGGACGGTCCCTGGACAGCCTGAAAATTCCGGACGGCCGGAAAGATGAACGGGCAGACCGTATCTTGGCTTCCGCCCATTTGATAGGGCCCGCGGTTGAGATGGAAGATCCGGTCGAGCCAAACGACTTGAGCCATGGGATGGCGCAGGGTCAGCGTGTGGTCCTTCCCCCAGGCCCAGCGTGACGGGTCGTTCCCGTGGTCTTTGGCGATCGTCGCGACGGCCTCGCGGAAGCTTTTCAGGAGGATAGCGGCTCGCGTTTCCCGAATTTCCGTTGTCCGGACATCGTCCCACCAGCCTGATTCCGGATGGGCTAGGACATATTCCATGAAATACCGGCCGGCCATGATGATGCCGTCCGGGCCGAGTTCGTCTTCGACGAGGTTCCGGGAAAGCCGGCGGTAAAGAGTTTCATAGATGAGCGGCGCCGGGCTCTCGGCCGGCGTCTGGAAATCCCAGGATTTCAAGAGGTCGAGCGTACGGCGTTCGAGGGGAGAGAGGTCCGTCGCTTTATCGAGCTCAGCCGCGATGACGGGAACGGATTTTTCGGCCCGGATGAGTTTGATGTCGGCCTGCATCCGGGCGAAATCCTCGACCGCGAACGTCTGTTTCTCTCCGAGCATCTCCCGGATGCGGGCGATGCGGTTCGGTTCGAAATATTCGCCGATGGGATAGGGATAGTCGTCGCCGGCGGGCTTGTTGTTGGCCGAAGAAACCTCACCTTCGGGCGGATTATATGTGTGGGGGAGGTCCTCGAACGGTACGGTCCCGGTCCAGTCGAATTCATCCGTATCTCCCGGCCTGACCATGAGCCCGCGGCCCTTGCGGATGGGCACCCCCACGCACGTGTACAACCCGATGTTCCCGTCGACGTCGCCATAGACGGTGTTGAGGCCGATTGCTACGAAATCCTTCATCGCGGCCTTGAATTCGTCCCAATTCCGGGCCCGATTGAGGAGGTAGGCCCCCCGAAGCTCGTTGCTGTCGTTCATCCCGAGCCAGCGCATCGAGATGGCTTCGCCCTCGGCGAAATCCCGCGCGTCCGAAATGATCGGGCCCCGGTGGGTCGACCGGACCGTTTTTTCGACGGCCGTTCCCCCCTTGACGCGGATGACTTCGCGGCGGATATCGATGGGCCGCCACGCGCCGTTGAACCTGTATTCGTTGGGATTCTGGGGATTGATTGTCTCCCGGTAGAAATCCATCGCATCCTGGTGGACGAACGTAAATCCCCAGGCGATGCGGTCGTTGTGGCCGGCGACGACGACCGGAGCTCCCGGGAGTGCGACTCCGGTGGCGTCCAGCCGTCCTTCGACGGCGAGATGGATCTGATACCAAATCCCCGGCAGGCCGAATTCGAGGTGCATGTCGTTCGCGACGAGCGGTTTTCCCGTGACGCTGCGCTCCCCCGAAACCGCCCAGTTATTGCTGGCCGGCGAAAGCGCGACCCCGAGAGCTTCGAAGGCAAGCCTGTTGTCCGTGAGCCAGGTTCCGGGAGTCCGTCCGGCGGGACCGAGCTTGAAGCCCGGATGGATGACGGTTTGGTTTTTCATCGTGTCCGGCAGCAGCTCCCGGTATTTTTCCGAATCGAAGCCGAGGATTCGGCCGGCCCGGTAGAGCTGACTTTCGGTCGCGGTCAAGTTCGACCCCATCCAGGCGATATAGCCGATGAGGTTGAGCGAGTGCTCGGGCGCCCACGGCTCCGGGGTGTAGCCGAGGAGGGAGAATTCCAGCGGCAAATTTTTTCGGTGAGATTCGATGTATTGGTTGATGCCGTCGGCGAATGCCTCCAGGCCCTTGACGATGGCGGGCTCGGTCCGGCTCAACATGCGCTTGGATTTTTCCGGGATCTGGACCAGGCGCATCTGAAGGTCCGCGTCGACCGCGATTTTGCCGAAAATTTCCGACAGCCGTCCCGATGTTGCCCGGCGAACGAGGTCCATTTGCCAGAGGCGATCCTGAGCCATGACATATCCCGTCGCCCGATAAAGGTCGTTTTCGTTTTTGGCGAAGATGTGCGGGACGGCATAAGCGTCGCGATAGATCTTGACCTCGTCCGTGACCCCGTTCAGACGGACGTCGGCGGTATAGTCGGGGAGCCCCTTTCTCGCGAGATGACGGCCGTAAAAGAACGCCACGGTGATCAAAACGACGAGGAGAATAAGAAACCCAAGGGCAATCTTTTTGACGATTTTCATTCCCTCCTCCTCCAGGGGCCCGATGTCACGGGCGCCCCGCCGAAATTCTATTCCACCTCCCGCCGAATTATCAATCCCCGCTCTCTGAACTAGTTCAGATACATTAGTGACGGTGCGGTATGATACAAGTCACCAAATATCTCCACAGCATCACGGAAATATGATAGATTGAGGCCACGAGGATTCTCCCGAGGAGGAGGCGTCATGGTCGCTACCCATCATCGTCGCGCCGCGGAAGTCTTACTGGTTCTTGGGCTCGTCTCGGCCGGCCGAGGCTTGTCAAGCGCTCCGGCGGCCGCGAAGTTGGCCTTCGACGTCAAGCCGACCGTTTTTTTTATCGAGGACAGAGGCGTCCTCAGGCAAAGGCTGGATATCCGGGTCGATAATCTCACCGGCGCGACGTCCGGAACGCTCGAGGTCAGGCTCCCGGCCAAAACCGTGACGTTTCCGTTGAAAAAAATCGGGCCCGGCGCGTCCGTCGTTTCCGTTCTCATCCCCGAAATTCAAAAGGCGGCCAAAGTCCGCTTTGTTTTACGCGCCGGGAAGACGACCGTCCGGAAGGACGTCAAGCTGTCGCCCCAGCGCAAATGGACCCTTTATCTCCTTCCGAACTCCCACAGCGACATCGGCTATACCGAGCTTCAGCCGCGCGTCATCAAGAATCATCTCGACTATCTGGATTCGGTCATCGATTTCTGCAAAGCGACCGACGGCTATCCCGACGAGGCGAAGTTCCGCTGGAATATCGAAATCGCCTGGACGCTCGAGAACTATGTCAAGAGCCGGCCCCCGGCGAAGGTCGCCGAGCTCGTGTCGCTCATGAAAGCCGGCCGGGTCGAACTCTCCGCGCTTTACGTCAATCTCTCGGACTGTTTCGCCCACGAGGAGCTCATCCGCGCCGTGCTCTTCGCCGTCAACTTCTGCCGGACGAATGGCCTCCCGCTCTTGTCCGCGATGAACAACGACGTCACGGGCTTCAGCTGGGCGCTGCCCCAGATCTTCAGCCAGGTCGGCGTCCGCTATTTTGCGACCGGCATTAACGAAACGCGCTCCCGGGCGCCGCTCCGCCGGCCCAATCCTTTTTTCTGGCAATCGCCCGACGGAAGTAAAATCCTCCACTGGAACGGCGAACACTACCTCTTCGCCAATTCCGACCTTCTGATCCCGCAGGGCTTGGAGAAGAGCCAACCGAAAGTCGTGGACTATCTCACGAAGCTCGAAAATCGGGGCGACTATCCCTACGACCTCATTGCCTTTACCATCAGCGGATCTTTCACCGACAACAGCCCGCCGAACAAAGCTTTATCCGACCGGGTGATAGAATGGAACGCGGGCTGGGCGTACCCGAAGCTGCGGCTCGCGACGATGAGCGAATTTTTCGAGGGGCTCGAGCGGAAATACGCCAAGGCTCTTCCGACCTACATGCTCGGTTGGCCCGACTACTGGACCGACGGCGTCGCCTCGACCGCATTCGAGACGGGTTTGAACCGGCTGGCGCATAACGAGATGCTCAGCGCAGAAAAAATGGCCTTCGCCGCGGGGATGTCCGACAAGACGTTCGCGTTTCCCGCCGCGGAGATCCTAGAAGGCTATGAAGACCAAATGCTCTACGACGAGCACACTTGGGGAGCCGATAACTCGATCGATGAACCCGATTCGGAACACGCCCGCGGACAGTGGGCCGTGAAATCCGCGTTTGCCTATAATGCGCGCGAGATCGCGAAAACGGTCCTGAGCCGCGGCCTTCAGTCCCTGGCGCGGAACATCCCGACGGGGGAGGGCTGGTCGCTGGCCGTCTTCAATCCTCTTTCCTGGGAGCGGTCGGACATCGTCAAAGTCCAGCTCCCCGCGGCCCTCGTCGAAAAGAACGGCCGCTTCAAGCTCGTCGAGAAAGGGTCCGGCGCCGAGGTCTCTTACCAGATTCTTGACAAGCGAACGCTTCTCTTCCAGACGTTCGACATCCCGTCGATGGGATATGCCGTTTATACGATCGTCCTCGACGTTCTGCCGTCTCCGCCGGCCCCCGTGACCGTGGTCGGGGAGAATACGATCGAGAACCGGTATTATCGGGTCGCGGTCGACCCCAAAACGGGCGGGCTTGCCAGCGTCGTCGACAAGGAAACCGGCCTGGAACTCGTCGACCGGAACGCGGGATATTCTTTGAATCAATATATTTATGAAACGCCGGTCGGCGGCCGGAAAGCTGTGGACAATATGGAGAAACGCGCCACGTTCGTCCGCACGAGCCCCGACGAAGCGTCGGCGCTGCCCGGAATGCAGGGGCCGGGCGCGTCAAGCCTGATCGTACGGACTAAAGCCAAGCCTTGTCCGGAAATACAGCAGGAAATCATCCTCTACGACGGGATCAAACGAGTGGACATCGTCAACCGGCTTCGGAAAGACGAGGTCTACGAACCCGAGGCGGTCTATTTCGCGTATCCGTTCCAAGTTGAAGGCGCGAAGCTCCGGTTCGAAGTCGCGGACGCGACGATGGCTCCGGAAACCGAACAGCTTCCCGGGACGACGCGCGACTGGCATACGGTCCAGCATTGGGTGGAGGCGTCGGGGCCCAACCTAAGCGTCGTCTGGTCGCCCGTCGAAGCGCCGCTCGTCGAGTTCGGCGACATCAACACGGGGAAATGGCTCAAGAAGCTCGACCTGACGAACGCCTCGTTTTTTTCCTACGCGATGAACAACTACTGGATGACGAACTTCAAGGCCGCGCAGGGGGGCGCCGTCTCGTTCCGCTATTCGTTCACGACGCGCAAAGGCGGAAGCGACTTGCTCTCGTCGACGCGCTATGGCTGGGAAGTCCATACGCCGCTCACGGCCGTCTGGCTGCCCGCCAAGAACGTCGGGACGCTAGCCGATAATGCTGCCAGCTTTTTCAGCGTGGATAAGCCGAACGTGATTATTCAGGCGGTCAAGAGGACGGAGGACGGCGGCGGCATCGCCGTTCGTCTCCGGGAGGTCGCGGGGCTGGAGACTCAGGTCAAGATCACGGGTTCGTTTTTTAAATCCGACCTGTTGACGTATACCGTGACTGACGTCGCTGAGGGCCCGGCCAATGCCAACACCGTCGTCCCCGGGTCGATATACGCGACGCTCAAGCCCTTCGGACTCCAGACGGTCGTCATCAAACAATAATAACTGGTTACAAGGACCGGGTCAGGACTCTAAATGCCGAGGTCAGGCCCCGTTTTCCGTTCGCGCCAAAATTTCCCCACCGCCCCTTATATAAACGGTTCGGGGGCTATGCCTTCCCCCTATGCTCGATGCACATAAGTGGTGGGTGGGAGGGTCTTGTGCGTCGAGCTTAGGGGGACGGCCGAGACCCCCGAGCCGAAACTCGCTTACTTCTTTTTGCGGATGTAGATGTTGCCGTTGTTGTTCTGGATCTTGAATTCCGGACCGCCACCGTTGATTGTTCCGAGTATCGACCGCTCGAGGCTGACCCGGAACCTGCCGCCCTCTTTCCCGGACGCCTTTTGGGGTTCGACCGGGAGCGATTTCATGGCGATGTCGAAGTCGCTGTAGAGTTCGCCCATGGTCGATTTGATCCGGAAGCTGGCCTTGGCGTCGGCCGGCAGCGTCAGGTCGATATCGCCGACGAAGGACACGAACGACATCGGCTTGTCCGGAGCGACCTTGTTCAGGACCACCTCGATATCGCCGTTCGTCGCGTTGACCGTGAGCGGACCCGCGACGTTGACGAGCTTGACGTCGCCGAGGGCCGTGCTGGCTTCGATTTCGCCGGCCACGTTCTCGACCATGATCGAATCCAGGTTGGAGCCGTTGAGCTTGAGCGAGGAGGCGACGGGCACCTTGATTTCGAGGTCATACGCCCGCCGAAAGGACTCCAGACGAATGGTCACGTTATTGTCTTCTTCCTCGGCGGTCAGACCCGAGCTTTCGAGGGGGATCTGTTTCATGCCCGCGGCCTTGTCTTTCTTCTCTTTGTCTTTTTCTTTGTCACTTTCAAAGACGGTAAGGCGCTGGTAATCCCTGAACGCAATAGTAGGGGCTGTGACGCGCAGGCCCCTGTTTTGATTCAGCGACTTCTCCCGCGGCTTGGCCGTAATAACGAC
>JBGOYP010000136.1:0-6522 GCA_041479785.1 Candidatus Aminicenantia bacterium
AGAAATCCTTAAGCGCCGTCCTGCGGTGATGGGGCCGGGAGGAAAAAGCCGTCAAAAACGATTTAATCGGTCCTCTTGTCGGTTGGGCTAACGTTGTCAGGAGGGACAAAAAATAGAAATAACTATATCCATCTCCGGCCATATGGTTCAAGTTGGGTATCAAGATCAAACCCTTTTTGAGTCTTATCGCTTTCAAAAAGTATAGCTTTTTTAAGTCCGGCTGCCGAAAGCGGGAATAGACGTCCATTCCTTTGTCCTCGAGCCCCGGGACGTCAAGCTCCGTGCCTATGGCTTCTTCGTCGTAGAAATTCTCTTCCCGGTATCGGTCAGCATAGATCATGCCGTCTTTATATTCGCCGAACATCGGCCAAAAGGCCGATGATAGATTTCGTAACGCCGCCCTCAATGTCTTGGTGTCAAACGCGTCTTTATAATAGAAAAGAAATTCTATCGGATAGATCCCGTTCGAAAACAGGACATCGACCTGCGAGATGGAAATTTTCTTCATTGTCGACGTCCACGTTCTCTAGGCCGCGGCCTGGAGAAGAAAGCGGAAGAACCCGGCGAATCCGAACCCTGCGAAAAAGTCGCCTTATCCTTCTCCCGTCGTTTTGAACACCGCGTCGTTCGGGTGGACTTTCTGGGCCACCTTCAAGGCTACGTCCTGGCCCGGCTTGGCCTCGCTCACGTTTTGGTGCTCGATTTGCAAAGAATTCACCAATTCTTTGAAATCGGTCGAGTGGCCGAGGAAGTGGAGCGTATCGCCGACCTTAATCCTGTCCGTCAGTTCCAGGACGGCGACACCGATGCGGTCGAAGTAATGGGTCACTTTGCCGACGCGCTCGTCAGACATGGCTGCCTCCGATAACGGATTTTCCCTCGTAGCTTGCTTCTTTCCAACGAAGCCTCTCCATTATATCACAATCGTTTTGGTTCGGATCCGGGAATGGCGGCTTAGGGCCGTCTATTCTCCCTCGGCCCGGGACTTTGGGCGCGCGCATACCTGACCCCCGGCGGAGCGTTCTGATTTTATTCCTTATATCGTCCCGACCGTCGACTCCGCCCTTGACTCGGCTCACCAGCGCCAGAGGTAGCTCACCTTGAAGAACACGCCGCGCTTCGTCTCGAGGAACCGGTTGCTGTCGACGTATTCGTCGCCCGTCCAGCGGATGTGCTCGAAGGCGGAGCCATAGCCGACATAAATGACGGTCCCGGGGATATATGTGAACGAGGCCAGCGTGTCCACGGTCATCCGCTTATAATAGAAATTGTATTCGACGATCGCTCTCAGGAACAGATACTTATTGAGCTGATACGTATTGTAACTCCGGAGGATGGTGTAGTCGTAGATTTTGGCTCCGTCCGACCGGCGATAGAAATTCGAGTACGTCAGACTCAGAGAAAAGTCGAACTTGTCCGTCGGTTGGAACTCGAGCCCGGCGCCGGCCCGGTTTCCGTCGCCCTGGTAAGGATCGTCCGGGTCGTAATAAATGGCGCCCGTATGGCGGTAAAACAAACTCACATTCAGATGTTTCGAGAGCTGGGAGTAGGCTTGAAAACCGAGTCCGCTTCTCCCGAAGTTTTGTCCCTGATAGACTTCCGTGGCCAGGATACTGTCAAACCGGACTTGGGTGCTCCTTGGAAGTTGGAACCGCAACGTAAAGAGGTTGAATGACTCGAGCTTGTTCGAGAACGTGTCGTAGAGATGGTAGCTCCAATAGAAGGGCTCGATCCTCTGGAAGAACGACGATTTAGGGAAAAATCTATACATGCCGAAAAGCGCCAAGCGCCTCAATCCGGTCCTCTCCAGGAAGCCGGTATCGACCTGGAAATTCTGAGAAATATCCTGGTATCCGAAATCCAAAGAGACCTTTCGGTCGTCGTGAGTATATCTCAAGGCGAGAGAATGCCCGGCGTTGATGTCGCCGCCGCTGGGGTCCTTGGTGAAGGACCCGAACAGATGGAACGAAGCGACCGAGGTCGGGGTCAGCCGGATCCGGCCGTCCCCCCCGATCACGCGATTGAATCCGCCCCGGACGTCGCGCGCCGTGTAATAAGCCCCGATATAGGAATCTTCCTTCAGGGCGTGTTTGAGACGGAAGATGGAGAAATACGGATGTTCGTCCGAGCCGCCGTCGGGCTGGTAATCCCTCGCGAAAATGGCGGCGATCGTGTTCGTCAAACCCAGCTTGCCGCTCAGCTTGAAGCCGTAATTCGGGTCGACGATGGTCCGCGTGTGGGCCATCGCGATCAGCGGGGCTTCCTCGGTGTTTCCCCCGAACTGGAAAATTTCGTTGCCTTCGAGGAAGAACGGCCGCTTTTCCGAGAAATACAGGGCGTAGCGCAGGTTAATATCCACTTGGCCGGCGTCCGATTCGACTTGGCTGAAATCCGGGTTGACGGCGGCGTCGAGTGTCAGGTCGTTGGTCAAACCGACCTTACCGGTCACACCGAGGTCGGCCGCCCTCTCGTCCCGTTTCAGTTGTCCGTCGTTGATGGCCAGTTTGTTGCTGTACGTCACGGACGGAAGGATCTCGACCACCCTCTTGAATTTCAAACCGGTGACCGCGATGGGCTGGCTCTGGGCGATGATGCTTCCTTTATCGGGAAAGAGCGCGGGGGAGCTGGCCATTTCCGACGTCCGAACGAACTGGCGGAAAAAGCCCAGCCTCATCGTGATGGTCTTCCCGCCGGGGAACCTGATGCTTTGGAGAGGGATCCGGTATTCCACCGCGAAGCCCTTGTCATCGATCTGTCCCTTGCTGTACCAGACGAAATCCTGCTCGCTCGACAGGTTGCCGTTGATATCCATCATCCCGTCGCCCTGGATCCCCAGGGGATTGACGAGGAAGCCGTAGCCGCTCTGCATCGTGTTGTAGGTGTCGATGATGATGCCCACGAAGTCGTCCGAGAACATGGCGTCCCGCTTGCAGATCGAAGCCTTGATTTTTGACGGCTCGGCGTCAAAACAGCGGAAGGCGAAATAGAGATTGTCCGCGTCGTAGAGAAAGTAAGCTTCAGTCTTCTGGCTGGGCTCTTTGCCGTAGTCGGGCTGGAAAGTTTTAAAGTCCGCCATTTTAAAGGCGCCGTCCCATTCTCCGGGATCGATCTTTCCGTCGATGACCGGAGGTTTATTCGCCGGAGCAATTTCCTGGATAGTCAGAGCGAACAGGGACGTCGACAACAGCAAAACGGCCGAAACGAACGCGCACGTGGATGTTGTTCTAAGCCTTTTTTTCATCGCAATATCCTTCGAGTATGGCAGTTTCCATGGAGCATATCCGTTCGTCATAGGGAAATACGAAAAAAGCTAAAAAAAGGTTCCCCCCTTGGGGACGATAACAGAAGACCTAGCGGTCGAGGGCGATTTCTTCTTTATAATCCAGCGTGATCTTCGCGCCCTTTTTCGACTTCAGCAGGGCCAGCGCCCGAAGAAACGTCCTGTTTTTCTTCTGCCAGGTTCGGTTCAGTTTCCGGGCGTAGTGGGCGATGGCCAGGTCGATCCACCGGCCGGCGAAAAGCTTCCGGACCGTCTGTTTCATGGAATAGAACTTCCGGTGGCAGACGATCTGCGCTTTCTGGAGGTCGAAGAGCGAAAACCGGGCTGGCCGAAAAACGGCGTGGTGGGCGTCATACAGCGTCCAGTCGTGGAACTGGATGCGGTTCTCGGCCTCGATTTTATTGAAGAACTCCGAGCCGGGCAGCGGCGTCAGGATCAGGAATTGGGTGGAATTCAGCCGGGCTTTCTTGGCGAACTTGACGCTCTTTTTGACCGACGTCCAGTCGTCCTGGTCGAACCCGATCACGAACATCCCGTGGATGTGGATCCGGTGTTTCCGGAAGACCCGGGTCGCGCGGATGATCTCGTCCACGGTCTGGTTTTTTTTCATCTCTTCCAGGCTGCCGGCGTTGACCGATTCGAACCCGATATAGACCGTATGGCAGCCCGCTTTTTTCATGAGCCGGACGAGCTCCTCGTCCCGCGCGACGTCCGCCCGGACCTGGGTCGTCCATCTGAATTTGAACCTTTCCCGGATCATCCCTTCGAGAAGGTCTTTCGTCCGCTTCCCGTTGGCCGCGAAATTGTCGTCGTAAAAGAAGATGACATTCCGGCGGTTGTCGTATTGCCGGAGCTCGGCCAGGATGTTTTCGGTGGAGCGGAACCGATAGGCTTTGCCGAACATCCCGGTGACGGAACAGAAGGAGCAATTGAACGGGCAGCCGCGCGAGGTCAAGACCGGGATCGTCCTCACGCTGCGGTGATGGGCCCGGTCCGAGCGCAGCAGCGAGAAGTCAGGATACGGGATGTCATCCAAGGTCGCCTCGAACGGCCGTCCCGGATTATGCCGGCTTTGGCCGTCTTTTCGGTACGACAGACCGGCCACGGCGGAGTAGTCTCCCCCCGACTCCCAAGCGTCGACCAGTTCCACGAGCGCTTTCTCGCCTTCGCCGCGAATCACGAAATCCGCGTGGTCCAGGGCCTCTTCGGCCAGGTACGTGACGTGCGGCCCGCCGAAGATGACGGGAATCCCCATCTCCCGGACTTTGTCGGCGATGGCATACGCCCGCGGCGCGGTGGCCGTGATCGTGGAAATGCCGACGAGGTCGGCGGTCCGCACCCGGTCATAATCGATTTTTCTCAGCTCCTCGACATAAACGTCCACGTCCCAGCCGCGACGCTTCATGAGCGTGCCCAGGATCAGGGTCCCCAGCCGGGGAAGAGGATATTGCGAAAAAATGTGAAGGTTTGAGGCCTTGGGTTCGATTAAGATGATTCGTCTCATCAAGGGTCTCCGATCAGGCCTTCGCGACCCGTTCGCCTTTCTTCCGGTTTTTCGATTTCAAGTTGAGGATTTCCTTTTTTTTCTTTTTCGCCAGGTCGTCCCAGCGTTCGATACCCTCTTTGAAGAGCTTCATTTTCTCATTTAGCGTCTGGATGGCCGCGATCATCGCGTCGAGCTTCGTCTCCGTCGCGGCCGGAGGGAAGTCGTCCGGGCGATCGCGCAAGGCCAGAAAGTCACGGAAGTAATTCGAGATCACTTTGATCTCTTCGAGCGTATAGCCGAAGAGCTGGAGGTCCTGGATCAGCTTGCAGAAATAAATGTAGATCTTCGAGTACAGCCGGAATCCGCCCTCGCTCCGCATGTCCGGTTCGATGATGCCCTTGTCCTCCCAGTGCTTGATCGTCCGGGGGCTGACCCCGGCTTTTTCGGCGAGGTTCCCGACCGTTAAGAACTGAGCCGGGCCCTCGCCTCCGGCGTTTTTTTCGCCGGATTTGGGAAGGCCGATTTTTTTAATGATTTTTTGTATTTCTTCGGTCTCGTATCCCAGGTCCTTCAGCTTGAGGATGTGCTCCAGCCGGCCGAGGGTTCCGTTCGAGAAGAGAGGCGCGTGGTCGTCGGCGAAACCGGCCGGCTTGATGAGCTTGTCTTTGACCCAGGCGGCCAGGGTCTCTGTCGAGACCGGAATCTTTTGGAGGATCTCCTCCCGGGTGAGAAAGTTATTGTTCATATTGTACCTTTACGTATTTAATATGTCTTAATCAACATCAACGTGTACGTATAGGAATATAATTTTCCGGGATTGATTTGTCAAGCGATTTTTATCGGCGGGGCGGCGAGGAAATTAAGTATAATATTCTCAGATTGTTGCGTCCTTGGACCCGGCCTCGCGACACGCGGACGCAGAAGGAGATTTCCATGAAATATTTTCTGCGCTTCTCCATGGTCTTTTTGGCGTTTGCCGGGCTGGCCGCTCAAGACGTCCGGCCGGTCAAGGACGATGTCGGCTTCTGCTGGAACCGGGCAAGCATGAAGGTCCTCGTCGATTACCTGGCGGCCCAAGACAAGGAAAGTTACCCGGCCGAAGGGCTTATCGCCGCGATTTCGCCGCACGACGATTACCTTTACGCCGGACGGCTGTATGAGCCGCTCTTCCGCATCCTGCGGTCGAAAGAGGTCGTGATCTTCGGCGTTACGCACGGGGCCGTCCGCAAAGAAATCAAGGACCCCCAGGGCGTCCTGATCCTGGACGAATACAAATTATGGCGAGGCGTTTTAAAACCGATCGCCGTTTCGCCGCTTCGCGAATATATCAAGGCCCACCTCGACAAAAGCGCTTTTCTCGTCAGCAACAAAGCCCATGAGCTCGAGCACTCGATCGAGGCGCTGCTCCCGTTCCTCCAATATTTCAACCCCGAGGTTCGGATCACGCCCATCATGGTCGCGCCGATGCCGTTCGATAAGATGGACGAGGTCTCCGGAAAGCTGGCCGAGGTCATCGCCGGCTATATGAAGGAAAAAGGCTTGAAGGCCGGTAAGGATATATTCTTTCTTATTTCCTCCGATGGAAACCACTATGGCAAGGATTTCAACAACTCGCCCTTCGGAGAAGGGGAGAAGGCTTGGGAAACGGCCCTCGCCCTGGACAAGCGCCTGATCGGCACGTATTTGACGGGCGGCCTAGAGGCGTCGAAAATCCGGGGGTTGACTACGGAACTCTGGGGCGAAACGTATCTCGACT
>JBGOYP010000137.1:0-6477 GCA_041479785.1 Candidatus Aminicenantia bacterium
CCGGCCGTGCCGAAATACATCCGGGAATGGGAGAGCCCGTTCGGCCCCGAAGCCGCCAAGTATCCTCTTCAGGTCGTCGGGCCGCACTACCTCGCTACCGTCCACTCGACGATGGACAACGTGGACTGGCTGCGCGAAGCCTGGCCGCAGCGCGTGTTCATCAACACCGTGGACGCGGAGGCGCGCAGCCTGCGGGACGGCGACCCCGTCCGGGTGTTCAACGACCGCGGCGCGCTGACGTCCCGCTGCCGCATCACGAAACGGATCATGCCGGGCGTCGTCGCCATCCCCCAGGGCGCGTGGTGGACGCCCGACGCGAAGGGCGTGGACCAGCGCGGCTCGATTAACGTCTTGACGAGCGAGCGCTGGACGCCGCTGGCCTTCGGCAACACCCAGCACACGATCATGGCCCAGGTGGAGAAAGTCCGGTGAACGCCCAGACCATCGTCAAGCAATACGCGTTTTATTTCGATTCGAGCCGGTGCTCGGGCTGCAAGGCCTGCCAGGGCGCGTGCAAGGACAACAACAACCTCGACGTCGGCCTCCTCTGGCGCCGGGTTTACGAGGTCACCGGCGGGCGTTGGAAAAAATCCGGCAACCTCTGGATTCCCGACGTCTTCAGCTACTACCTTTCCCAGGCCTGTCATCACTGCGAGAACCCGATCTGCATGCCGACGTGCCCGACCAAGGCCATCTTCAAGCGCCTCGACGGCATCGTCCTTATCGACACGACGGCCTGCATCGGCTGTCGCTACTGCGAATGGGCTTGTCCCTACGGCGCGATACAGTTCAACCCGGCCAATAACATTGTAACGAAGTGCGATTTTTGCGCCGACGACCTCGACGCCGGCAGCCCGCCGGCCTGCGTAACGGCGTGCCCCATGCGAGCCTTGGACTTCGGCGACCTCGAAATGCTGCGCAAAAAATACGGCGGGACGAGCGAAGTTTTTCCCCTGCCCGAGGCCAAGGTGACACAGCCGGCGGTCGTCATCACGCCGCACAAGGACGCGGCGCGGGCGAACAAAGACACAGCCGAGGTCGCGAACTGGGAAGAGATCTAGGGGGGATGAGGGATGTCGCGCCCCGCGGCCCGGGAATGGCCGCTCATCGGCTTCACGCTTTTATCGCAGGCGGCCGTCGGCGCGTTCTGGATGATCGCCGCGGGCGAGCTTTTCATTGCTCGGAAGAGCGTTTGGGCGGCCGAACGCGTCGCAACCGTTCCCGCGTTCCTCACGGTCGCCGGAATGCTGGCCGGAGCGGCCTTACTTTCGTTCTTCCATCTCGGCCGCCCGCTGCGGGCGCCGCTCGTGTTGAACAACGTCCGCCGATCCTGGCTGAGCCGCGAAATCCTGGTCGAACTCGTATTCGGCGGCCTAGTCGTTCTCAACGTGCTTCTTGTCCCGCACAGCCCCGGATCGGGGACGGTCCAGGGCGCTCTGATCGCGCTTACCGCGGTCGCAGGGGTCTTTTTTCTCTTCAGCATGGCCAAAATTTACATGCTCGAGACCGTCCCGGCCTGGCGGGGCGTCTATACGCCGTTGTCGTTTTTTCTGTCGGCCGTCCTCCTCGGACCGCTGACTCTAGTCGTGGCCCATCGGCGGCTTCTCGACCTGGGCAGAGGCCTGGAGGCGTTCTCGGATGTCGCGATCATTTCGGCGCTCGCCGCAGTCCTTCTTTCCGTCATGACGATGCTTTTTTTCACGCCGTCGGTCGGCTTCTTCGGGACCAGGTCGCACACGCTCCTCGCCTTCCCTACCCGGAAGACGTACCCTGTTCTCTTCGTCCGGATGGCGTTCCTCGCCGCGGCCGTCGTCTGTCTCATGCTCGCCGGGCGGGACGTTTCCTTCGGGCGCGAAACGGTCCGCTGGCCGGCGCTCGCCCTGGTTTGCGTCGGCGCGGCCGAGATCATCGGCCGGGCTTTTTTCTATGCGATTTACAGCCGCATCGGCGTTTAAGCGGAGACCGGGCATAAGTTTCGAATTTAGAGGCCTGACCCCATCCTTACTTTTTCTTGAGCGACCGAAGGTATCCCGCGTAGTCCTCCGGCGTGTTGAGGTTTCGGAGCCCGCTCGGGTCCGGCACCTCCACGTATTTCGTTCGGCAGAGGTCAAACAGGGCGAGGACGCTCCGCTCGGACGAGGCCAGGAGCTTTTCGATCCGAGGAATAATGGATTTTTTATAGACGGCCAGAAGCGGCTCGAGGCCTTTAGGCGTGCGCGGTACAACGACCTCGTAACGGTCGGATAGATCGATCAGTTTTTTCAAAAAATCTAAATTCATTTCCGGCATATCGCAAGCCACGACCAGGCCGATTTCGTTTCGGGCCGCCCGTAAGCCGCTCAGGATTCCGGCCAGCGGACCTTGGCCTTCGACGGCATCTTCGACCTGGCGATACGGCAGAAAATCGTAGGGCCGGTTTTTCGCGATGCTGATAACGATTTCGTCGAAGGCCCCCTCGACCTGGTTCAAAATTCTTCGGATCAGAGGCTCTGACGGCGCCGGAAGGACGGCCTTGTCCCGCTTCATCCGGCGGCTCGGTCCGCCCGCCAGGAGGATCAAGGTCGCGGGAAAGGGAGGCTGTTTCCGCGGCTTTTTCACGCGTCCATCATATCAAAATTCGCAAGAAATCGGGGTCAGATCTGAGATCTGACCCCGATTTATGTATAATGGGGATGATTCCATGATCGACCGCGCCGCCGGCTTTACCGAAATCATCGAATCGCGCTATTCAGGCCTCATCGCCCGCATCAAATCGCTGATCGAAGAATCCGAAGCCGCATATAACGAAACTTCGGGGGGCGGCGAGAGCTATCTCTGGGAGCATACGACGCACGTCGCGGCGCTAGCCGCCCGGCTCGCGCGCAAAGAAAAAAAGGACGTCGCGCCTCCCGTCCTCGCGGCCCTTTTTCATGACGCCGGGAAATTCGCCGCAGGCCGCTACCACGCCGGAGAACGCGCTGAAGAAGACGAAGCCGCGCGTCTCGCCGAAAATGTCCTGCGCGAGGCCGGCGCGGGCGGCCGGGACGTCCGGCGCGTCGCGGCCGGTCTGCGGTCCCTTTATCGCCAGGGGGCGCGCCGAAACGAGGTCGCGGACGTCGTCCACGACGCGGATTTTCTGGCGAAATTCGGGACGCTCGGCGCCGCCCAGTTTTTCGTCAAATCCACTCTGCGCGGCCGGACGCTGCGGTCGGCGGTCATGACGTCGCTATCCAAGGAGCTGACGTACGCCGCCCGGCTCCCGGAGAACATGCGGACGCGGGCCGGGCGGACGCTGGCCCTCGCCAAATCGCGCTCGTCCATGAGGTTTTTCCGGTCGCTTCTCCGCGAACTCGCCGAGGCCGGTGCCGGCGAGTTCCTCATTCGGACGTTCAACGTCCGGCCGACGGGACGGAAGCGCGGCCCCGTCGAAATCCGCCTCGTCATCCCCCGGGCGTGCCCCGCCTGCGGAGGCCGGTGGACATTTTCTTTTCGGACGAGCCGCGGTCTCAAATGCGAAAAACTCGAAGCCGACGTCGTCTGCGAACGATGTCGCGACGCTTCGAGCATCGCGTTCTGCCTTCCGGAAATCCGCGGGAGGGCCGGGACGTGATCCGGAGAGCGTTCTGCAAATGCCTGCCCGGCGCGGTCCTATGCGCGAATGCCGTCGTAGCTGGCTACGGGGCAGATTCGCCGATCGTCAAGGAGGTTGCTATGGATAAGAAAGTTTCAGCCGTCAAGGCCAAGGTCCTCAGCGTCAAGGGAACGTGCAACCTCGGTCACAAGGTCGGTGATGTCGTTACGTTCACCGAGACCGGCGTCCAGGGCAAAATCTGCGTCCACGCCCTCTACAGCATGCTCCCGGCAGTGTTCGCCATGCTCTTCGACGTGAAATTCCCTTGGCTCGCGAATCCCGACGTCAAAACCCATCCTTGCACCGACGCCGCCAATCCCGTCGTTTTCGAGCTCGCCAAGGTCCGGGAATCCTAGGGCGCGACACTCATGCGGGGCGAAGCGCCCTCCGCTTCGGCTTGTGAACCGTCCCCGTTCTCATTATAATTTTCAGGCGACATCTTTCGATAAGGAGACCGCCCGCATGCTCAACGCCGACGAAAAAATCCTGAAGCTGTTCCAGGAGTCGGACGCCCTGCTGCAGGGACATTTCAAGCTGACCTCGGGCAAACATTCCGAGTGGTATTTTGAAAAGATCCGGCTGATCGAAAAACCCGCCGCGATCGAAAAGATCATCGACCTCCTGGTGGCCAAGGTCAAAGCCGACGGCCGGGATTTCGATTATGTCGTCTCCCCCGCCTATGGCGCGATCGCCATCGGCTTTCTGGCCGCGCTCAAGCTCGGGACGAAGTTCGCCTTCACCCAGCGCGTCGACGAGAAAATGTCCGTCCGGGCGGGGTTCGGCGGACTGGACGGGTCGAAAGCGATCATCGTCGAGGACATCCTGACGACCGGCGGCTCGATCCACGAGGTCATCGAGTGCCTGAAACAGCTCCACGTCGAGGTCGTCGGGACGTACGTTCTCGTCGACCGGACCGCGGGCGAGGTCCTGATCGAAGGCCAACCGGTCGGAAGCCTGCTCGCCCTGAAAGTCGCGGCCTTCGAGACCGACGCCTGCCCCTTCTGCCGGCAAGGACGACCGCTCGTCAAGCCGGGGGCATCGGACAAAAAAGCTTAGGTCCGCAATCGGACCTGGGAGGATCGGCCATGCGTCACACATCATCCCGGATCGCAAAAGGAATCGCCATCGTGGCGGCCGTCTTGCTGTGCGGCGGGTCCGCCCTCCGGGCCCAGCTCCTCGAGGACGAGCGAAACACAATCGACGTCGTCAAGCGGACGAAGAATTCGGTCGTGTTCATCACGAACATCGGTTTGGTCCGCGATTGGTTCTTCAATGAAGAGAAAGTCGCCCGCGGCAGCGGGTCGGGCTTCGTCTGGGACGACCAGGGCCACATCGTGACCAATTTCCACGTCATCGAGGACGGGGTCGAGTTCAGCGTCATGCTTCCCAACCAGGAACAGCGGCAGGCCAAGCTGGTCGGCAAGGAAGAGAGCAAGGACATCGCCGTGCTCCGCATCCAGGGCGACCTCAAAGGGCTCTCTCCGGTCAAGGCCGGCTCGTCGACCGACCTCCAGGTCGGCCAGAAGGTCGTCGCGATCGGAAATCCGTTCGGGTTCGACTACACGGTTACCACCGGCATCGTCAGCGCCTTGGGCCGTAAGATGCTCGGCGCCGGCGGCGTGACCATCCGCGACATCGTCCAGACCGACGCCTCGATCAACCCGGGCAATTCGGGCGGGCCGCTGCTCAATTCGAGCGCCGAGTTGATCGGCATGAACACGATGATCTTCTCTCCGTCGGGCGCTTCGAGCGGCCTCGGCTTCGCCATCCCCGTGGACACAATCAAGAAGATCGTCCCGCAGCTTATCCTTTTCGGCCGGGTCACCAAACCCGGACTCCCCGTGACGCTATTATCGGACGATTACGCCCAACGCTTCGGCATCCAGGGCCGGGGCGTAGCCATCGTCGAAGTCCCCGCGAGCGGCGAGGCCAACCGGGCCGGTCTGACGGGGATCGGCCGCGACCGGCGCGGGTACTACGTTCTGGGCGACGTCATCACAGCCATCGACGAGGCCAAAGTCACGTCCTATGACGACCTGTTCGGCGCTCTCGAAAATCGTAAAATCGGCGACGTGGTTACCCTGACCCTCTTGCGGGACGGGAAGACGAGGAAGGTCAAGCTCACGCTCGTCCGGAGCGAATGACCGGGAGCGGCGATCATGAAAGAACAGCTCACGGCCGGCGTTCGCTGGACCGACAAAATGCATTTCTGGGGCAGCGGCGAGTACGGCCACGACGTCCCGGTCGATTATTCTCCGCCCCTCGGAGACGGCCAGGGGTATGGAGGATTGGACCTCTTGTTGATGAGCCTCGCGGCCTGCAGCGCTCAGACCGTCATGCCGCTTCTCCAAAAAATGAAACAGGACGTCCGCGGCTTCACGGTCACGGCGACGGGCCGGCGCCGGACCGAGCACCCGACCGTCCTAACCGAGATCGCCCTGACGTTCGCCCTCGAAGGAGAAGCCTTGTCCCCCGAGCTCGTGGAAAAGGCCGTCCGTCTGTCCGAGGAAAAATATTGCCCCGTCTGGGCCATGTTGAGGCCGTCCGTCCCAATCTCGCGGACGATCACGATCGGCGGGCGCCCGGTCGTTCCGGCCTAAAAATCGCCGGATCCTCACTTGCTTCTTCGAACGGAGTCGTATATATTTTTTGTAGAGGCATGCATGAAAAAAACACTCACCCTGTCCATGGTGCTTGTCCTAGCGACGACGGCCTCGGCCCAGACCTGGTTCAAGGGAACGCTCGACCAGGCCACGGCCAAGGCCAACACCGAGAACAAGCTGGTCCTCGTCGATTTTTACTCAGCGGGCTGAGGGGCCTGTAGACTGCTGGGTCAGCAGTTTTACAGCAATCCGAAATTCCAGGAC
>JBGOYP010000138.1:0-6463 GCA_041479785.1 Candidatus Aminicenantia bacterium
CCATTCCTCGATCTCGAATGCGTTGCGCATCCGTTGTTGGAGAAGCCCGTGCCGAATTCTGTCGGCTTGAGAAAAGGAGGGATGTTGGTCACGGGATCCAACATGTCGGGGAAAACAACGTTTCTAAAAACCATCGGCGTCAATATGCTCTTTGCCCAGACCCTCCATTTCTGTCTCGCCAAGAAATTTAGTTCGTCCTACTTCAATATATTGACCCTCATCGGCCGGAAGGACAACATCATCGAAGGCAAAAGTTATTATCTTGACGAAATCCTGACCCTCTTACGTATCATTCAAGCCTGCCGGCAAGACGTTCCGTGTCTTTGTTTGATAGATGAACTCTTCAGAGGGACGAATTCCGTTGAAAGGATTTCTGCTTCAACGGAAGTCCTGTTGTATCTGGCTAAGACAAACGGGCTGATTTTCGCTTCAACGCACGATCTCGAACTTACCCGGCTTGTTGCCGACGCCTATATCAACTATCATTTCCAAGAAGAGATCGGTGAACACGGACTTCTTTTTAATTATCAATTACGCGAAGGTCCGTCGGAGACTAGGAACGCCATCAAGCTCCTACGTCACGTCGGCTATCCAGAGGAGATCACAGAAGCCGCTGAACAGCGAATTCGCGGAGACAAATAACGAGTCCTCTTAAATTCATTTTGGATCTATCAGAGTAGCGCATGATAAGATCCAAATTCTAAATCGTAAAGTAAATCCCAATAACTTACCGTTTTGACTTCGTAATCCGGGCTTGATATCGTGACCTCCTGGAAAAAACATGATCCCAATACCCCGCGAACATATTCAAGACATTCTGGGCCGAACCCGGGCGCTGATCGATAAATGTCACCCGCGTCTCCCGGGAAGTTCGGGATGTCTCTATGCCGCCCGTGAGATCAGGGACGCGCTGGCGAAATCTTGCGATTCCGGCTTTATCGAGGAATACGTCCAGCATCCGGCTTCTTTTTTTCTGATGAATCGGGTCCTGGCCGCCGCATATCTCCTGGCGGGTCTCTTCTTTTTCATCGGCGGAGCCGGCATTTATGCGTCCGCCGTGGTTTTCACCCTGGGCACGATCTTTATCGTCAACGAATTTGTCTTTCTGGGCCGTTTCTTCGATCCGTTATTCGGAAAAAAGCCCGGCGCTAATGTGGTCGGGATCATGGAACCAGCCTCGGACGTCAGACAACAGATCATCCTCGTCAGTCATCACGACAGCACGCGGGTCTGTAACTTCCTCGAAAAACACCAATGGGCCTACGCGTTTCGAGTCGTCCTTCCGATCGTATTCCATATCATCGCCAATATTGGCGCGATCCTTGTGTCGGTGGGCTTATGGCCGGAATCCGGGGGCGAAAGCGTCCGCGCGGCTTTCAAGCTCATTATTGTCGCGGGATGTCTTTTCATCATTCCTTTATTCTGGTATTACGGTCGGGACGCAGCCCCGGGCGCTTCGGACAATCTTGTCTCCAGCTTAATGCTGGTCAAGCTGGCCGAGCTGTTCAAGTCAGGCGACTTGAAACGAATGAACCACTCCCGCCTCTTTTTTCTGAGCGCGGACGGGGAGGAAAACGGACAGAGAGGATCGTTCGAATACGCCAGGAAACATTTAGCCGAACTCCTGGGGATAAAGACTTTCGTTTTCAACATGGACACTCTGAGCCGGCTTAAGGTTCTCGCGTTCCTGAAAACGGACATGAACGGAATCATCCGGCTATCTTCCAGTCTAACCGACGAATGCCTGAAGATTGCCGCTGAGCTCGGCTATTCGGTCAAGGCGATTAGCTTCCCCTTCGGCGGTGGTGGGACAGACGCCGGCCAATTCGCCCGGGTCGGTATCGAATCGGCCTCTCTCATCGGAATCTCAACCCGCCTTATCCGGAAAGATGTCGATTATCACACGTCCCGCGATATCGTGGACAATATCGAGCCCGCAGCCGTCGAAGCCGGATTGAACATCGCCGCCAATTTCATCCTCGAAAAAGACGAGGGCGCGAGATCGTCTCTGGCGACTGGATAAAAAGACTATTTCACGACGGCGGCCGTTCTCGCCCAGTCCCAGCTCTGAATACCCCGGGCGTTCACGGCCTTGACCGCGACCGTGAGCGTTTCCCCCTTCTTGAGTTTGAACCCGGCCAGCTTGGCCCGCGGTTCCTGGACCGTCATATGAAACGCCTTGGGGTCTTTCTCCGGCCCGAATTCTAGGACGTAGGAGGCGATGTCCTTCTCGGGGCTGGGCGTCCAGACGACTTCGGCGCTTTCGCTCTTGAAGTCGACGGCTTTGAGGCCCTGGATCGGGGTCGGGCTCGAGGCGACCATCATGACCGAAGCGGTGTTGAACTTGGCCGCTTCGACGAGGAGCTGATGGTTGACGGTCTCGAGCAGGTCTGTGGGCTGATGGTAGTAGGGGCTTCCGAGGACGGGATAGGAGCCGAGCCCGCTGACGATCGAGCCGTAGGCGTCATAGAACGGCGCAGCGTCCGTGGACCGGACATAGTGGGTGTCGTAGGTGACCAAATTCGAGAAGAGGAACGCGGCCGCGTGCTGGATGTCGCGTAAACCGTAGCTCGCGAAACGGATCGTGTCGTCGAGCCGAAAGTCGTTGGCCCAGCCGATCATGTCGTTGTTGAGGACGGCGGCGATCTTCAACTGATTTTCCTTGGCGACCCGGATGAACTCCCGGCTCCCGAGCTCGCCCGCCTCCTCGGCCGTGAAAAAGGCGAAGACGACGGTGCAGGGAAGCGGTGTTTTCGCCAGGAGGCGAGCCGTTTCCAGGTTGACGGCGACGGACGAGGAGTTGTCGTCGGCGCCCGGCCCCCGCTGGACGGAGTCGTAATGTCCGCCCAGGACGACGACGAGGTCCGGGTTCTCCGTCCCGGTCAGCGTCGCCAACACGTTCGCGGTTTTAGTCCCGCGGGTCTCGAACGCTTGAAGCTCCGGCGCATACCCGAAGGATTTGAGCTGGGCGTAGATATAATCGGCGGCTAGCTTGTTGCCCGGCAGGGTGTAGTATTTGGAGTCGAGATTGAACAGGGCTTCTTCGTAATCATAGAGTTTCGTGACCGAGACCCGGTCCACGGCCGCCTGGACGGCGGCGCGGATAGGCGCGAACGTCGTCTCGCCCCAGGCCCGGAGCGCCTTTTCCGCGGAGAGATTTTCGCGTAGCCGTGCGAATAGATCGTCGGTTGAGATTTTCTTCGCCAGGTCGACGATATACACGCCGCGTTTGCCCGAGATCGTATCGCCGTCACGCTCGGAGACGATCAAGAGTTTGGTCCCTGTCGGGTCGGCGACCCATTCATACTCGGGCGAGATTGTCCGGAGCGTATTATTATGGAAAACGCGGAGATTGCCGAGCGTCTTGAGGTCGTACAAATAGATGCGGCTATAGCGCGGCTCGCCCTTGACGGCGAACACTTGGAGCCGGTTGAGAAACTTAGGGGCGCGGTCGGGCTCGATCTCCCGGCTCAGCCGAACCTCGTTCTTGCCGTCGCTCATGATGTAGAAGATTTCGCCGTTCCGGGTATAGGACATGTCGAAAACGACGCCGGACCCGTCGGGAGCGAGCGAAGCCGAGCCGATGCGCTCGGACGTCTTTTTAATGACGGCCGGCGTAAGCGGCCTTTCGAGTTTGACGAGGTTGATGGTCGAATCCGTCCCGTCCTGGCCGACATAGACGAGAGTCGTGCCGTCCGTCGAAACGGAGTGCGACGAGCCCGTAAACGTTTTCATCGTCCCGTCGGCTAGAGCGAGAACGGCAAATTGCCTTGGCGCTCCCCCCGGGCCGCCGCCGCGCGGACCTTGGCCGGCTGGCGGACCGCCGCCCCGCGCTGCCTGACCGCCCGCCGCCGGGGCTTGTCCCGGCGCGGCCGGTTGGGTCGGGGCTTGCGCTTGCGGTTTGGGAAACGGCGTCTGCGGAGCGACCGTGTAGAGGATGTATTTTCCGCCTGGGACGACGACGGGATTGGTCTTGAATCCCGTCCCCGATGTGAGGGGGCGGACCACGCCTTTTTCCGAGAGCGCATAGATTTCGTTAGACGCCGTATCCGTTTCTTTGGCGCCGACGAAATAGACCTCCCTGCCGTCGGAGCTGAAGACCGGAGAGCTCTTAAGGAATCCTTCGATTTTCTGACGGCGCTCTTTTTTTGCTGCGATATCGTAGAAAATCAGGTCGGCGCTCTTTGCTTCGAGCAAGGCGAGTTGGCGCTGTTTGTTCGCGAGAGTTTGACGGTCGGGCGTAGCTTGCGCAGACAAGGTCTCGATCTCTTTGCGAAGGGCCGCAGTCTCGGGCGTGTCCGCGACGCGAAGAAAGGCCGCAGCATTTGGCGAGGGCGAAAAGATGAAATTTGTTCCCCGAATTTCGGCGATGGTTTTCGTCGGGTCGGCCAGAGCGATGACCCGCGTGACGAGCGATTGTCGCTGCCCCGTTTCATAGGCGGCATAGCGTCCATCCGGGCTGATGCGAACGGACCGCCCGTCCTTCGCGACCTCGGTCGTTTTGAAAAGCTCGCCTGTGAGCAGCGCGATCGGTTCGAAGAACCGGCCTCCATCCGGGCTTTTGAGGATTGCCTCGAAGTCTTCGAGGGCACGGACGAAGTTTCCCGTATCCCAGGCAAGCCGGGCGGCGTCAAAGCGCTCGTCGAGCGCGTTTTGACCGCCCGATACTCCGGACGTCGCGAGCGCGGCCAAAAGAAAGACAAAGTTATAGAGAAGCGTTTTTTTCATGCTTTTTCGTATATATCAACCCCCGGGGGAAGTCAATTTGGATCAAATTAGATAATCGAAAGACTTAATTTAATCGGGCGGCGTCAATCGGAGAGCCCCATCGTTTGATCCTCGACTTTCGTACCCAATAATTCGCTTCGGAAACCCGACGGCGCTCGATGCGCCTGAAGCGCATAAATATTTCCGAAGACGCGTTTTAAGACTCTGACTTATTTGCATTAATCTACCCTTCCCTCCTTGGGGAATCAAGGAGGGCTAAAAATGTGCACGTCTTCGGGATCGTAGGGTGGGAGGGTCTTGCGCGAAGGCGCAACGGGCGTTGGCGGGCTTCCGGCGGAAGGACCCGCTCCAACGGCCGTATTCTTTCGATTAATCGATAACGATGAACCTATTTCTTCAACAGAATTTCTTCGAAGAACTTGATCGCGGCCGCGTCGCCGGTCTGGCCGAGCCAGAAGATCGCTTTTTTCCGGACGGACACGCTTTTATTATTTTTGGCGATATCGATGAGCATCGGCACGGACTTGTCCTTCGGAAGCTGGCTGATGGCGAAGACCGCCTGGTCCTTGAGGGAGTCGGCTTCGTCCGGGCCGCCGACGATGTCCTTCAACGCTTTCACGCTCTCGGCCGAAGCCTTCTGGCCCAGCCAGAAGACGGCCTTCGACCGGACCTCGCGATCGGGGTCGTCCTTAGCGATCCGGATCAGTTCGAGGACGGCCTCTTTCTGCTTGCTCAGCTGGATGGCGAAAACGGCTTGTTCCTTGAGGTCGCGGTCGGCGACGGACTTGAAGATGTCCTTGAGGTCGGCCAGGCTCCGGTCGTCACCGTAATTCCCGAGCCAGAAGATCGCGTTTTTCCGGACATTTTTCGGTTGCGCGCCGACGGCAGCTTTCTTGAGGAAATCGTAGGCGGCCGTCCCCGGGTGGCAGCTCGCGAGAAAGAGGAGCGTCTCCTGGAGATGGGAATCCTTGGCGGAGGCAAATGCATTCCGGACGAACGACAGGCTTTCGTCATCGCCGCCGTCGCCGAGCCAATAAACGGGGGTATTCGAGAATTCGTAGACCCGATCCGGGTCGAGGATCGACGCGTCGACAACGTCGCCGGCGCCAGGGCCGGACAAAACAAGGAGAAGAGCGGGCGACGGCGTGTCTTTCTCGTCCGTGCGCTGGCTGACGCTCAGGTTGTGGCGGTCTTTCTCGACGATTTTTATCTTCGACGTGCCCTCCGACACGACATAGCGGTCGTCTCCTCTTCCGTATGAGCCGTAGTGGACTTTATGCCGGCTTAAAAAGCGATAAGCGACGAAGAAGTTCGCCCGGGGCGCCGACTTCGCGGCTTCCGCTTGAGCCAGGTCCATCCGCTTGGCCAGAGAAAGGTCGGCGCGGGCGACGTCATAGACTTTGCCCTCGAAGAACGACGTCGGCTTCGCCGTCGCGGCTGCCAACCCGGAGGCCATCGCCGCAAGCGCGGCGATGGCAAGGATCGTCCGAATCATTCTCATGGGATTCTCCTCAGCCGTCCTTACTTGTCGATGATTTCCTTGAGGTATTTGGCCGCCTCGGCGCTGTTGGACTGACCGAGCCAGAAGATCAGCTGCTTTTTCAGCTCGAAATCGGTTTCCTTGCGGGCCATCTCGATAAGCGTCGGCACGGCCTTGTCGCCCCCTTGGGCGATGGCAAAGATGATCTGCTTCTTGATCTTGGCATCGTTCGAGGATTTATAAATATCCAGGAGA
>JBGOYP010000139.1:0-6441 GCA_041479785.1 Candidatus Aminicenantia bacterium
CGCTGACGGTCGTTATGACCGCCAATAAATCGATCCAGGCGAACTTCTCCAAGGTGATGAAGCCGCCGCTCAGCCTGACCGGCGAGAAGTTGGTCAACCGGAATGTCTCGATGGTCGAGTACGTCGTCCGGCTCAGGTGGCAGGCAAACACGGCGAACACGGGGACGATCACTTACCGCGTTTACCAGGTCGAGGACGGTCAAACCACGGCAATAACCGATATCGGGGCGGGGAAATATGAGTATATCGTCCGGAAGCTTCAGAAGACGAAGTCCTACCGGTTTGGAGTGACGGCCGTGAATAGCCTCGGCTGGGAGAGCGACATGGTCGAGGTTACGGTCCAGTGAGGAGGGAGAACATGAAAAAAGCAGCTTTGATCGTTCTTGGCGTATGGCTGATGAGCAGTGCCGCCTTGGCGGCTGAATTCCGGGTCGAAGTGAAGGGGGCGTTCTATACTTCGGAGGATTCGAATTTTAAAGACGTCTACGGCGGTGCGATGAAGTTCGGGTTGGGGGGGGGAGTGGGCATCGCCAAGAACCTTTCGGTCTGGGCGGGTGTGGATTATGTCCACAAGACGGGAACGCTCCTGATAACGGAAGAAACCACAACAGTGTCGATCATTCCCCTGAGCCTCGGGCTGCGCTATGAGGTCCCGGCCGGCGCGAAGTTCCTGTTCCACATGGGAGCCGGAGCGCAGATGGTGTTCTTCAAGGAAGAAGCGTCGCTCGGGACGGCGTCGGAGAGCGGCTTTGGCTTCATGGCCACGGCCGGGGCCACCTACCGGGTGAGTGCGAAGGTCGGGGTGGGGCTTTTCATCAACTGGTCGACATGTTCGATGACGCACGAGGACGTGGAGTTCAAGGTCGGCGGGCTGGATATCGGCGGCGGAATCGAGTTCCGGTTCTGAACCGGAAATAAAGAAGCCGACCTATCGGACCAGCTTCATCTCGTTTTTGGCGAGGCCTTGATCCGGCGCAGGATCTTTTCCCACGTCGGAGTGATCAAAAAGCTCTCATCCATGTCCTCGACCATCGCCCGGAATTTGGTCATCGGAGCGGCGAACGTCAGGACCTCCGTGCCCACATACGGCCTGGCCGAAGGATCAAAGAGCCCGAGTACCGCCCGAGGCTTCGGGTTTTCGCGTTCGATGAATGGGTAGCCGATGATACTCCCGCAGCCAGAGGAGAACGGCGCGATAACAGACATGGAACCGGCCTCGCGGAAATTCGCGAGGGTGAACAGACCGGCCAAGACATCGGGCGGGGCGAAAAAGACCACCGCGACCGGCTCTTCGCCGGGTTCGACGGCGTCCCAGCGCTTAAAGACCAGATATCTGGCGGGGGCCATGATCTGAGGCAGGTTTTTGACGGACTCCTCGACGATCTCGGGCGTCTTCTTGTAGCGCTCTCCCTCCAGTTCGCCCGGAATTCCGCACGAGAGAAAATATTTAAAGTTTGGCCGGAACCCGGTGGAATAGCCGGAATACCGGGCCCCACCGGGGCAGCCCATGGTCTCCTTGGAAAACGCGACGGTGTTCCCGTCGCGCGCGATCTTGAGCAAGGCGACGAGGCAATGCGTGGCGGAACCGCTGCGCCGCGACATCGGCTTGAGAAACGCGCTGTATCGGTCCTCGTCTGAATAAAAAAAGACAATAGGCAGGCCGGCGCCGGTAAAGTATTTTTTCCATCGCTTTAGGAACGAAGTCTGAAGGTGCGCATCCATGCGAATATTTTATCAGAAAACAAGCCTTCCGGCGATGAGGTGATTCGGATATGATAGAGGTCCATGATCGAAGCGGCCCTGGCCCTGGTCGGTCCGGGCGAGGACGGCCGCGCAAGGAGACGCGCCATGCACGACTTCAGCCGGCAACAACCCGACATTCATCCTGAGACGTTCATCGCCGAAGGTGCCCGCGTCATCGGCCGGGTGACCCTCAAACGCGGCGCGAGCGTCTGGTACAACGCCGTCCTACGGGCCGACATCGCGGAGATCGTCATCGGCGAGAATTCGAACATCCAGGACAATTGCGCCGTTCATGTCGATGTCGGAGCGAACACCGTTCTGGGAGCGAACGTCACGGTCGGCCACGGCGCCGTTCTTCACGCCTGTGCGGTCGGGGACAGCTGCATCATCGGAATGGGCGCGATCGTCCTCGACGGCGCGGCGATTTCCCGGAACTCGATCGTCGGCGCCGGGTCGCTCGTCCCGCCCAAGAAGACCTATCCCGAGGGCGTGTTGATTCTCGGCTCGCCGGCCAAGGTCGCCCGAATTCTCACCGAGGACGAGGTCCGCCAGGTCGCCAAGCACGCCGAAGAGTACGTCGCCTTCTGGAAAGCGTATCTCGCCAAAGGAATCGGCACGCGGTGACGTCTCGGGCGCGGCCGTCTTCATGACTTTTCGTTATCGTTTCGGCTGCAGCTTGACATCGCGCTAACCGGATGTTATCCTCTTCGCAAGCGCCTCGGGGGTGCGCCGGCATGGATACATTCATCGGGACTAAGCTCAAAAAAGCGCGCGAGGCGCTCGGCTTCACTCAGGCGACGTTCTCGCGGGCCGTCGGTCTCTCGGCCGAGTACATCTCGCTTCTCGAATACGGGAAGCGGACGCCGTCGTTCACGACGCTCCGGAAAATCGCCTCCTTTCTCAACCGCGATATCGCCTATTTTTTCTACGACAAGCCGCAGCCGCCCGATACGTTCACGCTGCTGTTCCGGGCGGAAACCGTGGACGACCGCGCCCGCGAGGAGCTCCAGAAGTTCCGCCGCTATTGCGACGACTATCTGCGGCTCGAGACGCTCACCGGACGCAAGCTCGAACTTGCGCCTCTGTACCCGGCCCACGTTTCGGCTGAGCGCATGGCCGATGAGGAGCGCCGACGCCTCGGCCTCGGCGGCGAGCCCATCCGCAACGTCTTCGCCCTGCTCGAAGCCAACGGCTGCCGGATTCTACGGATGCCGATGCCTGAAGACTCGAAGGTCAGCGGCGTCTTCGTCTACCTCGAGCTAAAAGAAGCCGCCTTCGCCCTGGTGAACGCGGCCCAATCGGTCGGCCGCCAGGTGTTCAGCGCCGCCCACGAATATTGCCATTATCTCAAGGACCGGAACGAGGGGCCGGTCATCGACAACCCCGACGTCTTCGTCGACGACTACGTCTCCCTCTACCATCCGCGCGAGCAGTTCGCCCAGCTCTTCGCGGCGCGCTTCCTGATGCCGCCGGACAAGGTTCGGGAGATGGTCGAGAAGGATTTCCGGTCGCAGCGCGTGAACTATGACCAGGTCCTCTATCTCAAACGGTATTTCGGGGTAAGCGCGGCCTCCATGCTTCGGACGCTCCGCGGCCTCGGCTATGTCTCGAAGGCGCAGCTGGACGAATACGGCAAACTCGACCCCGCGCCGCGCGAAAAAGAGCTGTTCGGCAGCTTGGGGGACGAGGACGGCAACGGCGCCGAGGCCGGCGTCGTGGGCGGCCTGATCGCGAAGATCAAGCGGCGGACGGTTCCGAGCGACCGGTACAAACTGCTGCAGCGCGAAGCCGCGAGGAAGGCCACGCGAGAGAAGACGCTGTCGAAAGCAGTCCAGAAAAAATTGCCGTCGCAGGACAACTGAGACGACGCGGAAAAAGACCAAGGGAGGAGGCCATGACGAAAACAGCCAGATATCTTATTTATTTTCTTGTCGTTGACGCCGTCGTCATCGGCGGCTATTTTGCCTATAAAGCGGTTTCCCGCGGAAAAACCGGGGCCGTGGACTATCCCTGGACGACGGTCGATGCAGCCTATGTTCCGAAAAATCCGGTCGAAGAATTCATCAAGAACGACGCCGACGTGCGGGGCGCGCTGCCGGTGGCGATCCGCAATTACGGCCGGGACGCCAAGGTCTTGAAAAAATTCAAAGGCCGGCAGTTCGCCCAGCCGACCGAGAACGTTTTGGCCTTGTTCTTCAAGGGGCTCGACGACTGGATGCTCGTGGACATCAAATATAAAACCGAGACGGAGCGGGAGGCCCAGCGGACCGTACTTTATGTTTTCGCCGACAAGCAGTGGAAAGTCGCCGACACCGGGACGCTCCTGAAGTGAGCCCGGCGTCCTATTTTCTCAATTTAAACGAAATTTTCTTGCTCTTCGAGATCGTCGCCCGGCCGCCGATCGGAACGGCCATCAGGTCGCGGGTGATGTTGTGGCCGAAATTCGAGACGGCCAGGATCGGCAGCGGACGGCCCTGCCGGCGGCGTTTCCGGATGACATCGCGCAGATAGTTAGCGACGAATTTCAGGGCGTCTTTCCGGTTCTTGGCGTAGTTGTGGTTCCGGCTGTAGGCGGAGAGCGACCCGATGACGATCCCGCGGATTCTGTCCAGGACGCCGTGCCTGCGCAGCGCGGCGAGCAGCCGGTGCAGGTCCTCGACGTCGACCTGGATATCCTCGATGAACAGGATGTGCCGGCGCCAGCTGAACTTGGGCGGCGTCTGGCGGTTCAAGAAATTGACGAACGTCGACAGGTTTCCGCCGATCGGGGTCCCCGAAAATCGCCGGGGCGGCGGCGTCGTCAGCCACCGCCGGCCTTGGTACGCGATCTCCCCGCCCTCTAGGAGGGCCAGGATCTTTGTCGCGTTGCCCTTGCCGAGCTTGAGCGACGGAAAATAGACGACCGGGACACGGGCGTGGTAATAGATCTCGCAGAGCAGGAACGTGAAATCCGAAAAGCCGACGAAAACGGGACGGCGGTGGCGGATGACCCGGTAGTCGGTCTTGTCGATCTTGAAAGAGAGGTCTTCGGCGCCCGTTCCTCCCGCCACCGAGACGACGAGGTCGCATTCGCGAAGAACGGCTTTGAGCTCTTCCGACCGGACCTCGGCCGACGCTGTGACGTGGTCGATCTCTTCGTCGCTCGAATAGAGGAAGTCGCTGAAGGTGATGTCGTCGGGGGAGAGGCCGAAATGTTTTCTCAGGATCGCCGCCGTCTTCAGGACCGATTTTTTTTCGGTCCTCGGCAGACACGTGGAGGGCGCGATAAACCCGACCTTTTGGAAAGCTGAGGCTGACATGGGCTTTTGAAAGTGAATAGCCTAGCAAAAACAGAGGTGGGATTCAATGGGCCGGAAGGCGGTGAAGGAGACGGAAAACCTGATAACTAATTAATAATAAATAAATTGAATTTTAAAAACCAAAATATTGGATTTTCTTGGCCATATTGGCCTCTCGCCGTCCAAAACGGCCCATCTCTCATTTATTTACTTTATTATCAATGTCTTAAAAGATACACGACTTAATTTTATTCTTTTGATAATATTTCTGATGATATTCCTCTGCTTTGAAAAACTCGTGAGCTCGAACGATCTCTGTCGCGACCCGATTTCTAAGTGTCTTCGATGCTTCGAGGTCGGATTTCACCCTTTCCGCGGTCCGCTTTTGTTCCTCGCTGTGATAGAAAATGACGCTCCGGTACTGCGTTCCAAGATCCGGGCCCTGGCGATCGACCTGGGTCGGGTCGTGGAACGAAAAGAACTTGCGGACCAGGTCTTCGTAGCTGACGACCGACGAGTCGAACGTCACCCGGACGGACTCGGCGTGGCCGGTCTGGCCTGTGCAGACCTCCTCGTACGTGGGTTGACCCGTCGCTCCTCCCGTGTAGCCGACGGTCGTGTCGAGGACGCCCTTGACCTGGCCGAACTTATATTCGACGCCCCAGAAACATCCGGCGGCGAAGGTCGCGACCTCGGATGTCTTCGTCGGGGCCGGCGGCTTCGAGGCGCCCGCCGGGACGAAATTCATTGCGGCCGAGTTGATGCAGTAGTGCCGGCCCGTCGGCGCCGGCCCGTCGTCGAAGACGTGGCCGAGATGCGCGCCGCACACGGCGCAGCGGACCTCGACCCTGTGCATGCCGTAGGAATTATCGTCGCGGTATTCGACGGCGGCGGGGTCGAGCGGCGTGGTGAAGCTCGGCCAACCCGTTTTGTGGTCGTATTTCGTCTCCGAGCCGAAGAGGGGAATGCCGCACGCGGCGCAAAAATAGGTTCCCTCTTGAAAGAAATCGTTGTATTTTCCGCTGAACGCCGGTTCGGTTCCGCATTGACGCATGACGGCGTACTGTTCGGGCGTGAGCTCAGCTTTCCATTCCCTATCCGTTTTTTGAACCTTCGGGGTCATTTTTTTCTCTCCCTGGGCCTCCTGAGCGGAGGTCCGTACTCCCGACGCGCCATGACGAAGGGCGTTCACGCCCGTCCAGGCCGCGTTTCCAAGGACGATGCATACGGCTAAAATCGCCAGTTTTATCGGTATTTTCATTGGTATCTCCGTCATGGTCTAATTCCTAGTATTCCTATTAATATTATAAGCTATATAAGATAAAAGTCAAGAGGGCTCGGGGCATGCCGCCCGGAACCACGCGGATTTTCCCCGGCGCGGAAAATCCGCTCGACCTCGCTCTCGAGCTCTCAGAAAAGC
>JBGOYP010000140.1:0-6423 GCA_041479785.1 Candidatus Aminicenantia bacterium
ATCCGCATCGTAGACTGATCATCTCTTAGAGGAAGTATCTTGACTGCGGCAATCCTCGCTGCGGATTGGCCCGAATCCGCTGTCCGGAGGGCCGGACCGAGCATCTCCTGAAATTCTTCTGCAAGACCCGAGGGGTTCCGTCCCTCCTGTCATGCCAAGCGTTTTGAGGAATGGGGCGAGTGGGTCCGGAAGACGCTCCTTCTAGACGTACCGCACCGCCAAGCGGTCTTTACGATCCCCAAAATGCCGCGCGCCCGCCGCGATCTTGATCCCGGCTCTTGGCGCCCCCGGCGGGCGTCGCGCTAAAACGATGCTGGCAGAAGGGCGGGCGAAAAGGACGTGACGAGCCGGGTCAGGGGGCTCTTTTCGGCGCGATCACGCGCAGAGCTTTGGGTAAAACCTTAATCTCGAGCCGGTCTTGTGCCGGTAGCGTTTCGCCGTTGTACTGGACGAGAAGGTTCTTTCCCCGCACGATCATGCGCTTGACCTTGTAGTGCTTGAGCATTTTCTGGTAGTGTCCGAGATAGATCAGGGGGAAATAGAAGACATAGCTGTAGGCGCGGATGTCGAACAGGGTCACGTCGAGATAACCGTCGTCGAGCCGGGCCCACGGCGCGATCATCCAGTTATAGCCGAACTGATTGGTTTTATTGATGATGCAGTCATAGACCTTCAATCTCAGAGTTTTCCGCTCGAACGTTCGTCCTTTGTCGTCCTTGCCGTCGAAGAGCTCGACGTCCATCCACTGCCGCCCGTGAAGGAACATGCTGCGCGCGGCGAGAAGATGGCCGAGCAGTCCCTGGACCTTGGATTGCGACGTGATGTGCGTCGCCTTGGCCGTCGCGCCGATGCTCAGAAAACTGGCGATATGTCCGTTGACGTCGATGAGGTCGATGGGCTTGGGCTCGCCGGTCCTGAGAATCTTGAACGCTCTCCCGATGGCCTTCGGAATCTGAAGCGAACCGCGGACCGCGTTCCCGCTGCCGAAGGGGACGATCCCCAAAATGACGTCGTTCATCCTCCCGGCGTCGTGAATACCCTGCATAACGTCGGCTAATGTCCCGTCGCCCCCGAAGACGATGAGGGCGTCGTTCTCCAGGCTCAACGACCGGGCGAGCCGGATCATCTCGGCCTTATCGCGGGCTTGATCAAAGACGCGCCCGGGGAACCGGTCATAAAAGAAACGCCGGAGTTTCAGGTTCCGCTGCCAGCGGCCTTTGGCGGCCTTCGGGTTGACGATGAGGGCGATGCGTTTGTCGGTGAGCGGACGCTTGACGGCGCCGGTGGCGTTCATCCCTTGATCTCTCTGTAGCCCTTTTTTGGCGAGATTAACCTTATATCAAAATCTCCCCCATTTGCAACGGCCGGGCGCTTGGACTAGAATTTGACGTCTCGATGTGCACCCCGGACAGGAGCTTCGCCGTTCGCGGCCGGCGATTCAGGATCAAGGCCGAGGACTCGAACACGCCGTCCGATTACTTGAAATACGAGGCCCTCCGCAACGAGGTCTGGGATTTTCCCGAGGACCACCTCTCCGGCGTTCGGAACATGATGTGCGAGAACGTTTTTCATGAGGGAAGCAGCCTGTTCATCGCCGCATACGCGGCGGGCGAGGGCGGCCGGCTCGAGGAGGATGCGGAGCATTTGGCGGGTTTTTCCTATGGGTTCGTCGGCATCAAGGACAAATCGGTTAGATACACGGCACCCGGAAATCTCTGGTTTTATGCCCAGTTCACGGCCGTCCGGCCGGAATTTCAGGGTTATGGGGTGGGGATCTTGATCAAAGAGTTCCAGCGCGACGTCGTGCTCGAGGTCTTGGGCGTGTCGACCGCCGTCTGCACCTACGACCCGCTGACCGGCGTCAACGCGTACCGGAATGTTCATCACTTCCGGATGACCGTCGTCGAGTATCGCGCCGCCGCGTACGGCGAATATGGTGGTCGCCTGAACAGGGCCGATGTTCCGACGGACCGATTTTTCATGTCCTGGGACCTCAGGACGGCCCCGCGCCGGGGCGATTCGTTCGCCCGGCCGGTGCCGCCCGAGCCCGACCGGGACGTCATCGACGTCGTCGAACGCGTGGTCGCCGGTCGGTCGGGGCCGGTCAACCTCGAAACCGCGGCCGGATTCCATCGCGAACACGCGAGCGATCACGCCTTCGTCCGGATCCCGCGGGATTTTTATGTCATATTGCGCGAGACGGACGTCGACGACCCTTCCGTGCGCCGCATCCCCACGGATTGGCGGACGACGACGCGGGAAGCGTTTCAGACGCTATTCGCGGACGGATATAAGGTCGTCGATTTTTTGTCGGTCCGGGGCGAGCGTCCCTCGAACTCCTATGTTCTGAGCAAGTAATTTCATGACCTTCTCCGAATATGTGAAATTCTCATTCTCCAATCTCGGGGAGATGAAGCTCAGGGTGGCGCTGACGGCATTCGGCGTCGCGGTCGGCATCGGCGCGCTCGTGGCTATGGTCGGCTTCGGCGGCGGGCTTCAGGAAAATATCACCGAAGGATTCGCCCGGCTCGACCTGTTCAATTCGATCACCGTTCTGCCCCAGGGCGAAACGTCCGGTTTTCCTCGAAGGGGTGCGAACGTCCGGCCGCGAGCTCCGTCCGGACCGGCCACGGGTGCGCGGGCTCTCGACGACAAGGCGGTCGGCGAGATTTCCCGGATCGCGGGCGTGGTCACGGCATTCCCTGAAATTCGTTTTCCGGCCATCGTCAAATACGGCGACGTCGAGGAGTTTAGGCTTGTTCAGGTCGTGCCGGCCGCCGTATCCGCTTCGAAGATCGTCCGGCTCGCGGCCGGCACGCCGTTTGTCCGGGACGAAGACGATTCCGTCATCGTCGGCCAGCCGTTTCTGCGGCGGGTTGGCGTGAAAGACGCGTCCGCGGCCTTGGGCCGAAAGGTCATCATTTCCTCCCTGGGGTTCGATTTCGGGGCGATCCGCTCGCTCGACGTGGTTTCGATGCTTCAGGGAAAAACGTTGCCGTTCAAAAAATCGGATTACGAATTCACCATCGTCGGCGTGACCGAGTTTAATGATTTTAGCGGACCCTCGCCCCTCTCGAGCGATATCTTCGTTCCGGCCGGGTCCGCGAGCCGCATCGAAAAACTCCCCTTCACGAACATTTGGGATCTCTTCCGGGCGGGGGAAGGCCGCCTGGGATATTCCGCCGTGAATGTCCGCGTCCATTCGCCGACGGAGGTTGATAAAATCAAAGCCCGGATCGAAGAGATGGGCTTCGCCACGTTCGCCTTGGTCGACCAGTTCGATCAATTGAAGACGAGTTTTGTTTTTATGGATATGGTCCTCGCCGCGATTGGAATGATCGCGATTTTCGTCGCCGCGCTCGGCATCGTCAACACGATGGTCATGTCCATCCTCGAACGATATTCCGAGATCGGCATCATGAAAGCCGTCGGCGCGAGGCGGTCCGATATCCAGAAGATCTTTTTCGTCGAATCGGGGGCGATCGGTCTGGCGGGCGGCGTGTCGGGCTTGATCTTGGGCTGGGTCGTCAGCCGGCTGATCAACGCCGTCGTCAATTATTTTATGGCCCGGCAAGGACTGCCCTTTGTCGAATACTTTCATTTTCCGTTCTGGTTATGCCTCGGCGCCATCCTCTTCGCGGTCGGTGTCAGCCTGGTCGCAGGCATCTACCCCGCGATGCGGGCGGCGAGCGTCGATCCGGTCGTAGCCCTGCGCCATGAATGAATTGAGACGAAATGACCGTCAGCCACTTGAATTCGGTTGAGGTCCCCGGGATAATACCGGCTTGGTTGACCCTTCGGGCGTCATGAGTCCATGATCCGGGAGGAAAGGAGTCGTTCGATGAACAAGCGTCATGCCTGGATTTCCTTCTTGGCGATCATAAGCTTTTTTGCGGCGGCCTGCGGGCCGAAAGCTATTGTCCAGTTGGACGATAAGAGCCTTGACGCGAAGGCCAAAGCCCTGCACGCGAACATGTTGACGGTGGATACGCATTGTGACACGCCGGGCAACTTGACCCGCTCGAATTGGGACATCGGCCAGCGCCACGAACCGGGCACTCAGGGAGCCGGGCTGATCGACCTTCCCAGGATGAAGGAAGGCGGACTCGACGCGCTGTTCTTTGGCGTCTTCGTCGGCCAGGGCCCGCTGACTCCCGAGGGCTATGCGAGGGCGAAGGACCGGGCTTTGGCGATGCTGGACGCAATCGATAAAATGTGCGCGACATATCCGAACCTCATCGGGCCGGGGAGAACGCCCGCGGACGCGTATCGCCTGAAGAACGATGGGAGGCTCGTCGCGTTCATCGGGATGGAAAACGGCTATCCCGTCGGCCGGGACCTGTCGCTCCTCGGCTTATACGCCAAGCGCGGCATCCGATATCTCACGCTCTGCCATTCGGGCGATAACGATATCTGCACCTCGTCGTCGGGCAAACGGACGGGCGACGATCCGGGCCTCTCCGACTTCGGCCGCCAGGTCGTCGCCGAATGCAACCGGCTCGGGGTCATGGTCGACGTCTCGCACATGTCCGACATATCGTTCTTTGACGTCCTCAAGGCAACGAAAGCCCCGATTATCGCCTCGCACTCCTGCTGCCGGGCCCTGTGCGAAAATGCCCGCAACCTGACCGACGACATGATCCGCGCCCTGGCCAAGAACGGCGGGGTCTTGCAGATGTGTTTTCTCTCGGGTTATCTTAAAGCGCCGAAGCCGAACCCCGAGCGCGACAAGGCCGTCGCGGAGCTCGAGAAGAAGTACGGTCCGCGGCGGGGCCTTCAGAATGTTCAGGACCAGGCGCTCCGGGCGGAAGCCCAGAAGGCCTATCAGGACGTCATGCGGAAATATCCCGATGAGCGCGCGACGGTCAAAGACATCGTGGACCATATCGACCATATTGTTAAGCTCGTCGGCGACGACTGCGCCGGCATCGGGACGGACTTCGACGGCGGCGGCGGAGTCACGGACTGTCCCGACGTGAGCAAGATGTACCGGGTGACGATGGAAATGCTCCGCCGCGGATATTCGGAGAAGCGGATCCGGAAGATATGGGGAGGAAATATCATGCGCGTCCTGCAAAAGGTGGTCGATAGCTCGAAACCGTAAATTATCTTTACATTTTATCTGACTTTTTTCGCCCCCTTTTTCTTTTTATCTTATTGAAAAATAACGAGATTAGTTTACACAATCTTGGCATAATTATTGCTTTATCATTTGTCGCGGCTTCTTAAGCCGCCGGCCTTGCCTTATAATGGTTCTACAGAACATGCTGCGTTGCAAAGGATTTTTCCCCGCGTTCCTTTTATTGGCTGCCTCGTTATCAATGGTCGTTCTTCCGGGAGGACCGGTCCCTGTCAGCCAGGAAAGCCCCAAATACGGGGGGACTCTCCATGTTCGCGTCCTTGCGGACAATCCCCAGCCCAACCTCGACCCGGCCGCGGGCACCTGGGTCATGGCCACGGAACAGATCTTCGAGGGGCTTGTCCGGCTGGACGCTAATCTCGACCCGACGCCCGCGCTCGCGGAATACTGGCGCCCCGAAGACGAAGGCCGGACGACCGTTTTTTACCTGCGGAAAGGGGTCCGCTTTCACGACGGGCGGGAGCTCACCTCCAGGGACGTCAAGTTCTCGCTCGAACGCCTTCTCCGGCCGGAGACGCGCTCGCCGTTCGCCGATGATCTGGCCTCGAAGGTCGTCGGCGCCCGGGAATTCCGAAGCGGGAAAGCGACCGAGGTCGCCGGGTTCGCGACTCCGGATAAATACGTCTTTGTGGTCCGGGGCCTGAGCCCCAATGTTTCGCTGCTATACCTCTTGAGCCGAAGCTATTGTAAAATCCTACCGGAGGAACTGGCCGCCAGCCAGGGCCGGATTTTTTTTTGGAAGCCCGTCGGCACGGGGCCTTTTAAATTCGACTCCTGGCTGCGCAGCCCAAACCTCGATATTGTCGGCGTCCGCCTCACCCGGAACAGCGATTATTTCGGAAAAATCTCTTTTATTGACGCCCTCGAACTGAGCCCGCTGTTCGCGATCGAACATTTCATGGACCGGGAGGTCGAGGTCATGCCCTATCTCTCGGAGCGGATGGCCCGGTCGGGGGGACAGGTCATCGAAGCCGGGCCCCAGAGCATCAGTTACTTGTTCGTGAGCTGTCAGGTGCCCCCATTGAATAGGACGGCGATCCGCCAGGCGTTGGCCTTGGGAGTCGACAAGGAGCGTCTTTCCGCCGCATTCCAGGAAAGCGAGGTCCTGCGGCGCACGACGAACAACGTTATTCCGACCCGCTGGCCCGGCTTTTTTCCCAGGGACAATCCCGTCGCTTACAATCCGGATAAAGCGCTGCAGATCATCGAGGAGCAGGGTTTTTCCTCCGCCAAAAAATTTCCCGGCATCCTTCTCTATCTGCCCCTGCCGAAGACCGATGGCC
>JBGOYP010000141.1:0-6416 GCA_041479785.1 Candidatus Aminicenantia bacterium
GGACCGTCCGTTTGACGCCTACCATCCCACGAAGAAGTTCCGGCCTTTAGTCCGGGGAGAGATCCGGCAGGGCCCTTTTGCCGCCCTCGGCGCCGTCCTCCTCGTCTTCGCCTTCGGCGCGTCCGCGGTTATATTCAAGCCTGCGTTCGTCCTCTCGCTCTTCCTCCTCTTTCTCGCCGGAGTCGCTTACAACGTGAAGCCGGTCCGGACCAAGGACATCCCGTTTCTTGATGCCATCTCGGAATCCGCCAATAATCCGATCCGTTTTCTCATCGGCTGGTTCGCGTTCGCGCCGGTCCGAAGCCACCTGCCCGTAAGCCTGCTCGTGAGCTGGTGGGCGTTCGGCAACTATCTCATGGTCGCCAAGAGGTTCACCGAATTCCGGTTCTTGAAGGACAAGGCCGGGGACTACCGGTCGTCCCACAAGAAATATACGGAACGGGCGCTGCTGGCCGGCATGGCCGCGAGCGCGGCCGTAGCCCTCCTGGCGTTCCTCCTCTGCGCCTGGACGTTCAAGCTGCAGATGTTTTACGTCATCGCGCCGTTTCTGGTAGGCTTGTTCTATCTCATTTATCGCAAGACGCTCGACGAGTCCGGCGTCATGGAAGAGGCGGAACAGATGCTCGCCAGCCCGACCTTTGCGTTTTACACCCTCGCCCTGATTGCACTCTTTGTGGTCGCCTACTTCGCCGACGTCCTCGGGCGCTGAACCGCCGTGACTTGCCCCAACTTCGTCCTCGTGATCGCAACAACGAACGTGGGGAAAGCGCGGGAAATCCGGAGCGCTCTCCGCGGCGTCCGGGTCCGGTTCGCGACGCTCGCAAGAGGGGGCGCCGGAACGACTTATCGCGAGAAAGGACGGACCTTTGATGAGAACGCCCGGGGAAAAAGCCTCTTCTATAGCCGCGGGACGGATGACATCGTCCTGGCTGAAGACTCGGGCCTCGAGATCGACGCGCTCGCCGGCGCCCCGGGCGTCCGGTCGGCCCGCTTCTCCGCCCCGGGCGCGACCGACGCGAAGAACATCCGGAAAGTCCTGAAATTATTGGGCGGCGCTCCTCCGCGGCAACGCCGCGCCCGGTTCGTCTGCGTGATGGCCCTGGCCCGGAAAGGCAAGATCATCGCAACGGCGCGGGGGGTCGTCCGAGGGACCATCGCCCTCGAGGCGAAAGGAGCTCGCGGCTTCGGCTACGACCCGATTTTTTATTATGGGACGCGTCGGAAAACGTTCGGAGAGCTCGGCCGGCGCGAAAAAAACGCCATCAGCCACCGCGGCCGCGCCCTGCGGAAGATCAAGGCGTTCCTTCTGGAAGACATGAAGCGTTTGAGGTCAGCCCCTTGAAAAAAGAGGCCGTCCCCCCGCGTCGCGGAGGGACGGCAATGGGTGGAGGGCTCACCCGTTGAGGTGAATTGGGCGCGTCCCCGGTCTACACGGTGATCATGTCTTTCATCCGGGCGAAGATCTTCTCGCCGATCCCGTTGACCTTCATGAGATCCTCGACCTTCTTGAACGCCCCGTTCTGTTTCCGGTAATCGACGATCCGCTGGGCGACCTTCGGACCGACGCCCGGGAGCTTCTGGAGCTCGTCGGCGTTCGCGGAGTTGATGTTGATTTTCTCCGTGGCGGGCTTCGCAGTCTGCGCCTGCTGGGCCACGAGCGGCAACACAAAAAGACCGAGGATGAGGCTGAGGGCCACTCCATTCGCGATAACGCGTTTCATGAGAACCTCCTTTCGCCGTCTTTAATGCATGTTCGATGCCAGGTTCTCATCCCGGGGAAGTGGCGCGGAATCAGCAGGATAGGAAAATCTTCGGTTTCCGGACGTCGACCGCGGTTGACGGGGCGCGATTCCGTCCGCCAACTCCAGTTGACGACGTCTTATTGCGGGCGTCCCGCCCGCGGATGGCTCTTGCGATAGACGTCCAGAAGCTGTTTGACGTCGATATGGGTGTATTTCTGGGTCGTCGCCAGGCTCTCGTGTCCGAGAAGCTCTTGAATCACGCGAAGGTCCGCGCCGCGGCTCAGAAGATGGGTGGCGAACGAATGACGGAGCGCGTGCGGGCTGATTTTGGTCCGGAGTGCCGCCAGCTTGAAATATTTCGTCACGATCCGCTGGACCGACCGCGGTGTCAGACGCGTCCCCTGGTAATTGAGAAAAAGCGCGGACTCCCCGAGCTTCAGGGGAAACGACGCACGGACGCCGAAATAATCTTCCAGGCTTCGGGCCGCTTTCCGGCCGAAGGGCACGAGGCGCTCTTTTTTGCCCTTTCCCCGGACCCGGATCATCCGTTCCTCCAAGCTCAGGTCCTCGAGGTTGATCCCGACCAGCTCGCTGACCCGGATTCCCGTCGCGTAAAAAACCTCGAGGATCGCCCGGTCGCGGAGGCCGAGGTCGTCGTCCGCGGGAGGCGTCGCGAGCAGCGACGCCATGTCCCCTTCCGAAAGAAACGCCGGCACGTGTAGGTCGAGCCGCGGCGTCGCGATCGCCTTGGCCGGATTCTCCTCGAGCCATTTCCTCAGGACGCAGAAATCAAAAAACGACCGGACAGCGGCGAGCTTGCGGGCCGCGGACGTCTTGGAGAGCTTCCGCTGATAAAGGTCGACCAGGAAACCGCGAAGGACGGCGTGATCGACTTGGCGCAGCTTGACGTTCCGGGTCTCCAGATAATCCGCGAGCTGGTTTAAGTCGATTCCGTAACTCGCGATGGTGTGGGGGGAGGCGTTTCTTTCGAGCTTGAGGTAGGCCTTGAACTCTTCGAGCTCTCGTCTCATGCCGACGTGTCCGGGGCCGAACCGGCGGGGTTTGCCGGTTTGGCGCCTTTCTCTTTCTTGGTTTGCGGCTCGGTTTTCGCCGGGTCGCGCCAGCCGCAGGCCTCATCCAGGCAGCGCACGAACGTCCCGTCCTTTTTCGTCGTCTTCCGGAGGACGAACGGCCGGCCGCATTTCGGGCAGGGCCGGGCGACGGGCTCGTCCCAGGTCGCAAACCGGCATTCCGGAAATTTGTTGCAGCCGTAAAAGAACTTGCCGCGCCGGGTTTTCCTCTTGAGGATCGACCCTCCGCAGCCGTTCGGACAGGCGATTCCGGTGTCCTCCTGCTCCTTCTTGACATATTTGCACTTCGGATAGTCCGAGCAGGCGATGAACTGTCCGAACCGGCCCCAGCGCTTCACCAAATGGGCGCCGCAGGTCGGGCATTTTTCGTCGAGCGCGATGATTTCCTTCTTGACCATCGCGTCCTTGAAGTCGCACGCCGGATATCCGGTGCAAGCCTTGAACCGGCCGAATTTTCCGCTCTTGATGACGAGCGGCTTGCCGCATTTCGGACACGATTCTTCGAGCGGGATGCCGGTCGCTTTGACGCTTTCGACCTTCATCCCCTCCTTGAGGTCGCGGTCGAGCCGGGCATAGTAGCTCCGGAGCGATTCGAGCCGGGGCCGCCGGCCTTCCTCGATCATGTCGAGCTCCTCTTCCATTCGCGCCGTGAACTTGACCTCCATGAGGTCGGAAAAATTCTGGACGAGAAAGTCCGTGACGTACATCCCCAGGTCGGTCGGGATAAACTTGCCCTGGTCTTTGAAAACGTACGTCCGGCCCTGGAGCGTGGTGATGATGGGGGCATAGGTGGACGGCCGGCCGATGCCTTTGGCCTCGAGCTCCTTGACCAGCGTTCCTTCGGTGTATCGCGGCGGCGGCTGGGTGAAGCTCTGCTTGGGCTCGACCCCGGCGCCGGAGAGGGCGAGCTTTTCGCCCGGTTGCGCCGCGGGGAGCGTTTCCTTCTCGCCGTTCTCGCGGTTGGGGTAGACCGCCATATAACCTTCGAACTTCATGACCTCGCCTTTCGCCTGGAACTTGTAGGCTCCGGCCACGACCGCGAACTCGGTCTCTTCGAGGAGCGCAGTCGCCATCTGCGACGCCAGAAAACGGTTCCAAACGAGTTGATAGAGGGCGAACTCTTCGCGTTTCAGATACGGACGGACGGCCTCCGGGCCGAGGTCGCACGATGTGGGACGGATGGCCTCGTGGGCGTCCTGCGCCTGGCTTTTATTTTTATAAACGTGCGGCTTGGCCGGGACGTGCCGCGGCGAAAACCGGCTCTCGATGCATTTCCGGGCCCAAGCTTGAGCTTCGGCGGAGACCCGGACCGAGTCCGTGCGCATATACGTGATCAAGCCGACGGGACCCCGGTCGCCGACCGGTAAGCCTTCATACAGCTTCTGGGCTATGGACATCGTCTTCTTGACCGGATAGCGCAGGATTCGGAAGGCTTCCTGCTGGAGCGTGCTGGTGATGTACGGCGGCGGCGGAGTTTTCCGTTTCTCGCGGACTTTGACGTCGGCCAGGACGAATTCGGCTTTTTTTAAATCAGCGACGATCGCCTCGGCCGCGGCCGCGTTCGGCACGTTTGCCTTCTTGCCGTCGATCCTGACAAGCGTCGCCCGGAACGGCGGGGGGTTGGCCGCCGTGAGATGGGCGTAGATCGTCCAGTACTCCTCGGTTTTGAAGGCCCGGATCTCTTTCTCGCGTTCGCAAATGAGGCGCAGCGCGATCGACTGGACGCGTCCGGCGCTCAGACCGCGGCCCACCTTTTTCCAGAGGACGGGGCTGATGAGATAGCCCACGAGCCGGTCGAGGATGCGGCGCGTCTGCTGGGCTTCGAACATGTTCCGGTCGAGCGGGCCCGGATGCTGGATGGCCTGTTCGACCGCGGTTTTCGTGATTTCATGAAGAAGGACCCGGGAAATCGGTTTGTGGGAATCCTCGAGCAGGGCGCTCAAGTGCCAGCAAATGGCTTCGCCTTCGCGGTCGGGGTCGGCCGCGAGAATGACGGCGGCCGCGTCCTCCGCCGCTTTCTTGATCTCGGTGACGACCTTGCGCCGCTCCGGGATCACGACATACTGCGGCTCGAAATCCTTATCGACGTCCACGCCCAGCTTGCTCTTGGGAAGGTCCCGGACATGGCCCATGGAAGCCATGACCTTGTAACTCGGACCCAGATATTTATTGATGGTCTTCGCTTTCGCCGGCGATTCGACGATCACGAGCGACGTCTCCATTTAAATTCTCCTTTGATAAGACTGGCCCGGGCTCGAGACGATCAATCCTTTGATTTCAAGATTCAGCAAAGCCGTCAAGACCTCGGTCACCGACAAACCGCAACGCTCGACGAGGTCGTCGACCGGCGTCAGCGCGTCCGCCGTCAAAAGCTTATAGACCATATCCTCCTCGTCCGTCAAGAGCGGCAGCGGCCGGGTCGCGCCCTCCCGCTCGGCCAGGAGTTTCTCGCGAACCGGCGACGGCAGCTCCTCGGCCACGTCCTCCCACCCGGAGACGAGCTTCGCTCCGCGCTGGATGAGCCAGTTGGCGCCGCGGCTCACATCGGACGTCACGTTTCCGGGGACGGCCATGACCTCGCGGCCCTGGTCGAGGCCGAACCCGGCCGTGATCAGCGAGCCGCTTTTTTTCGCGGCCTCGACGACGACAACGGCCAGGCTCAGCCCGCTGATGACCCGATTGCGCCGCGGGAAATTCGCGGCGAACGGGTCCGTGTCGAGCGGAAATTCGGAGACCACGGCCCCGTTTTCCGCGATTTTTTCCGCGAGCCTGCGGTGGGCCCGCGGATATAATTCGTCCAAGCCCGATCCCAACACGGCGACCGTCCGTCCTCCTCTGAGGGCTCCCCCGTGCGCGATCGCATCGATGCCCAGGGCCAGCCCACTCACGACGACAACCCCCCGGGATGCGAGGTCTTCAGCCAGCCGTTCGGCGACGGCCTTCCCATAGGGAGAAGGTTTTCGCGTGCCGACGACGGCGACGGCCGGGCCTTGCATCGCCTCCGCGCGCCCCTGGCAATAGAGAACGCAGGGAGGGTCGAATATTTCTCTAAGTTAAAGAGGATATTCGTCGTCCTCGAAGGTCACAAGAGAATAGCCTTTCTTGGTAAGCCTGTCAAACTCTTTGTGGGCGTCGGCTAGAAACGCGGGCGAGCTCAGCCGCTCAATTCTCCCGGCGTCCAGCCCGAGGCCGCGGAGCTCGAAGGCCGGGGTCCGGAAGACATCGCCCGGCGAGAGAAAGCGCTCGCGGACGATCCGGAGGAACTTGAGGCTGTCCCAAAGCGCCAGGTTCAGGGCCATCCAATAGAAACGGCGTTCCTCGTCCATCCACTAGAACAGACGCTCGGACGCCGTTTCCGTATCAATCCTTCGGCTCCCTGACCGTCGAACACGTTTATTCATTCTATCGAGTCTCGGGTCAGATGACTCGCCTGAAGGGACTCACTCCTTCAAAAGTTCTTAACGCCGGAGGGGGGGGGGGGGGCCCCCCCCCCCCCCCCCGCGTTTTACGCCCGCCGGGCAAACACCCGGGTGGGGGGGGGGCCCCCCCCCCCCCCCAAGCCCACAAAAAAAAACAAAAAAAA
>JBGOYP010000142.1:0-6413 GCA_041479785.1 Candidatus Aminicenantia bacterium
CCGTAGATGTGGACGGGCATGATGGCTTTTGTCTTCCGGGTGAGGCGCTCCCGGATCAGGCTCACGTCCATATTCCAGGTCGTCGGCTCGGCGTCGACGAGGACCGGAACGGCTCCGAGCCGGACGGCCGCCAGGGCGCAGGAGATGATCGTGAACGCGGGCATGATGATCTCGTCGCCCGGCTGGAGTCCCGCGGCGAAAACGGCGGCTTCGAGCGCGGCCGTGCCGTTCGCGACCGCGATACCGTGGTCGACGCCGATGAAGGCCGCGAATTTTTTTTCGAATTCCTCGACGAACGGGCCGTCCGAGGAAATCCAGCCCGATTCGATGCACCGGATAAGGAACTCCTTTTCCCGGCCGTCGAGCAGCGGTTGATTGACGGGGATCAGGCGCATGGCCCTTTATCCGCGGCGGCCTTCGAACCGCCCTTTATCCGCGCCTTCCACGAACGGACCGTTCTTCACTTCGACGATCGTCGCTTCCTCGAGGACTTCGATGCCGTGGCCCGCCCCGGCGAGGAGGATGATGTCGCCGGCCCCAAGCTCCCGGCTTTCGAGATATGCCTGGTCGAAGGCGTAGAAATCGATCCGGATCCGGCCGCTTTTAATGAACAGGGCTTCCTGGGTCCCGACGGTGTGTCGGGGCACGGGATTATGGGCATGGGGAACGACGCGGTATCCGACGGGGCGCGTCATGTGGCCGATCTGAAGGGAGAAGTCGTTCGGCGTGAGAAACTCGATGCCCTCTTTGCGATAATTCTTGCCGATGAGGACGGCGATCGTTTGTCCGTCGTGAACGATGCGTTCAATCATGGGTTCTTCTTTCTCCGCCTATGATAATGACGGCGAGGGGATTCGGCAGCCAGCGGTCCAGGTGGCGAGCGACGAACGGTTGGCGGAGCAGGCCCTGGCGGCGCGCCATGGCGAGACAGAACGCTCCGCAGACCAAAACATAAACCGCGCCGAGGATGGCCCACCGTATGAGATCGCTTCCAAGGACGCCGGAATAATGAAAGAATCGGGCTAGGACAAGCGATACCGGAAGACAAATACCGAACGGCAGCAGGCAGACGGCGACCGACCGGACGTTTTTTGGGACCGCAAATCCCAGTCCGCGGAAAGCGAGCGAGACGACGATGACGGCGTAGAGGGCATCGCCCGCTAAAACCGCCAAAGAAGCGTTGCCGATATTCCGGCCGGCGAGAAGCGCGAGAACCACCAGTCCGCATTTTCCCGCGCCCGCCGCAATCAATGCCGCGAACAATCCTTGCTTCCGCCCGGTTGAAATAAGGAAATTAGCGCTCACGGGGACCGCGAAGAGAAGGCAATTTCCAATGACCTGATAAATCGCCGCCCGTATTCCGGGGGTATAGCTCGGCAGAACGTACCGAATGAAGATCGGGAGGGCAAGGGAGACGGCCCCGGCTGTGAAGGCCATGACGTATCCGCTCAATTGAACAGGGGGGAAGACGAGCGGCTCGAGGGCTTTGGGGTCATTGGTCAATCCGTAATGCTCGATCTGGCGGGTGAAAAGAACGATGGCCAACGTGCTGGGCATCATATAAAGGAACATGCCCAACGTGGCGCCGAAGCCATAGTAGCCCATATTCACGGCAGGCACCATGGCCGCGACGATCCATCGGTCCAGGCTCAAGAAGAGGGTGAAGAGGATCGGCAGAAGACTGACCGGAAGGCCGATGACGATAAGACGTTTTAAGAGGACCCAGTCGGGAGGCCAGGCTGGAGCGGACCGGACGAAAGCTCCAAACGTCAATGCGGCCGCCGCCGACCCCAGAACCGTCATAGAGGCGACCTGGCTTACCCCGAGGTTCTTCGTGATCACGTTCGCGAGGATAACACCGACCGTCGCCACGATCGCCGTCAGAACCACGGTGACGCTGATGAGACCGAAATGGTCACGGATCCGGGCGATGACGTTATAGTAGTTCAGGAGAGCCAGCGTCACGACGGCGGCCGCGACGATGCGGAACTGACCGACCGAGAAGCCGAACGGTCTGATCGGAAGAAAAGAAAGGAGGGCGATCGCCAACGCGATCGAGCCGCACATCAGCAAGGTCGAAGTGTAGACCTGGCGTTCGACGCGCCGCGCGTCTTGCGGCCGCTGCTGACCGATCAATTTCGGGGCCTCCAGGATCAGTCCGGCGTTGAGTCCGATGTCCGCGTAGTTGGCATAGTACAAGAGCGTATTGACCAAACTCCATGTGCCGAAGGAGGCTGGGAGAAGAAACCTGGCGACATAGAAATTGCGCACTACAGCCAGGGCGCTGCTGAAGCCATACGCCGCGAATAGGAGGGCGGCGCTATGCCCGATACTGGGTCGTTTCTCCGCGGATGTTTTCAAGAATGCTTACCGGCTTCGGCGGCTGAGGAGGAATTCGGCGAAGGCGAAGTCGTTTTCGTCGTCGATATCGACACTGCTCGTCCGGTCCATGACGAATCCGAGGCATGGACCGGCATAAAAATCGGGATGGGCGTCGAAGACGTGCGACAGGGCGATATATATGGCCCCATTCAGAACATAGAGCTTGGGCAGGTCCTGGCGTCGCGATATCGGCCGGCCGTCAGGACGCCAGGAGGCCAATCGGCCGCGGCCGTCGATGCTCTTCAGCCAATACGGGTGGTCAGCGGCTTCGGCGACGGAAACGAGCGCTTCGGCCGCAGGATCTCCGACCAGCCGCTCCATGGCGGCGTCGATGTGCGCGGATGTCCGCAAGGGCGAGGTCGGCTGGAGATAGATGAAGAAATCATAGGCTCGGGGCTCGTTCTCCCGGATCCATCGCAGGCAATGGACGATCACGTCGTTCCCGGGCGCCTCATCCGTGGCCAGGTCCGGAGGCCGCAGAAACGGGACGTCCGCTCCCCAAGTTTTGGAGATTTCGGCGATAGCCTTGGAATCTGTCGAGACGACCACCCGGTCGACGTATTTCGATGTCTTGGCCGCTTCGATCGTCCAGGCGAGGAGCGGCCGGCCGGCGAGAGACCGGATGTTCTTGTCCTTGATCGTTTTGCTGCCTCCCCGAGCAGGAATAATCGCGAGAAGGGATCGGCCCTGGATCAAAATTTTAGCCTTTCGATGGCCTTTCGATATTCCGGCCACTCGCCCGTATCGATCCAGGCGCTGTCCCGGATCGGATAGACGCCGACCTTGCCCTGTCGTCCGAGGACGGTTTCGATGAGCTGGGTGATGTGGAACGGCCTGCCGCCGGGGATGTCGCGCAACGTCTCGGGCTCAAGAATGTACATCCCCGCGTTGACCAAGAAATTGTATTCGGGCTTTTCGCTGAGCCGGGTCAATCGGCCGCCTTTTTCAATCTCGCAAACCCCATAGGGGATCCGGACATGTTTGAGCGAAGCGACGATCGTGATCTCGTTCCCGTCCTTGAGATGCTGCTTTTCCAGGTCGTTGTAATCAGCGTCGATGATGACGTCGCAATTCGTCACGAGGACGGGTCCCGTGAGTCGGCCCTCGAGCTGTTTCAGGGCGCCGGCGGTTCCCAGCGGTTCGTCCTCGAGAAGGAACGTGATCTCATACGGCGGATTCAATTCCTCGAAGAATGATTTGACGATTTTGGCCTTATGGTTGATCGAGATATAGAAGTGGCCGACGCGATGGGCTAGGAATTTCTCGATGATGATCTCGATGATGGTCTTGTCGCCGACCGGAATCAAGGGCTTGGGAAGGACTTTCGTGAACGGATCGAGGCGCGTGCCCGTGCCGCCGGCCATGATGACCACGGGCATCGTTAGCTTTTCGGCGATCTTGCGTTTGATCGTCGTCCCGAACAGGCTGTCCCATCTCAGGATCTCGATAACCTTCCGTTTGTCGTCGAGGACCGGAACGACGACGATCTTTCTCTTATAAATTTCGTCCTTGAGGGCGTCCGAATCGTAGTCTTTCGTCGCGAAAAATGTCTTCTTGAAGCAGGCTTTTTCGACGTCGTCCGCGATATTCCCGCCGGCCAGGATCCAGCGGCGGATATCCCCGTCCGTCAGGGAGCCGACGAGCCGCCCAGCGTCATCGACGACGAAGAGGATCTTTTGAGCCGTCCGGTCGAGTTCGGCCATAGCGTCCTTGACCGACGCCCCGACGCGAATCAGGATGTCGCGGATGTCATCGCTCATGGGTTCGTTCGCCTTCTATAATTTGTGGCTCGCGAACGGCTCTTAGACGACACGATGTCATAAAACGTCTTTTTTAAGAGACCGTCGAGAGGGAATGTTTTAAGAACGCGGATAATTCTTGCCGAAGCCCCGAACCGGCCGGACGGATTCGAAACGGTCTTGAGTTTGTCCTGGAAGGCCGGAGAATACAACTTCAACAAGGCGTTCGCTACGGAGGCCTTGTCCGGATCGCAGTCGATGACAGATGCGGCCTTGATCCGGCCTTTCTGCCGGTCGCCGATATTGATCGTCCCTTTCTTGAAACTGGGCATCTCGATGATGCCGCTCGAGGAATTGCCGACGACGGCGTCCACGTATTGCATCGTCGACAAGTAAAGGAGTTGACCCATGGTCGTGAACTCCACGGCCGTTCCCTTGTGGAGCCCGACATAGTCGTCGATGAGTTTGATCAGGATCCGTCCGTCCGTGTCGGAGTTGGGTTTCGTGAAAATGACCTTTGTCTTTTTCAATTCATCGAGCGCGGCCAGCAGCGCTTTGAATTGGCTTTCGGCGGTGGACGTCTCGAGCGTAACCGGATGGAATGTCACGAGGAGATTCTTTTCCCCGAACGTGAAATTCAATCGTTGTTCGAGTTCCGCCCGGCCGAGAAGGCGCAGATTCTTAATGTTGTCCAATCCCAGGGCGCCGACGTTGAACACCCTCTTCGGCTGTTCGCCCAATTGGATTACACGTTTTCGGTACGCCTCGGTCGAGGTGAAATGGAGGTGGGACATCTTCGTGATCGAATGCCGGATCGGTTCATCGATCACGCCCTCCGTGGATTCACCGCCGTGGAGATGCGCGACCGGGACGCGGGACACCATAGCCGCGATGACGGCGGCGAACAGCTCGAACCGGTCCCCCAAACCGACGATCATGTCCGGTTTCAATCGGCCGAGCGTTTCGGCAAAGGACATGATGCCCAGGCCGATCGATTTGGATATGCCAATGGGGGTGTCCGAGGACAGGAGCATCTCGATTTTGGCCGTGATTCGGAAGCCATCCTGCTCGATGAGCTTGTAGGTCAGCCCGAACTCGGGCGAGAGGTGCATGCCCGTGGCGATGAGCTGGAGCTCCAGGTCGTCGTCGGCCTGGATCTCCTTGAGAAGCCAATAGAGGAGGCCGTACTCGGCTCTCGACCCGGTGACGACGCAGATCTTTCTTGTCATAGCTCGATGAGATCGTCCTCGGCGTAGTCCTTCCCCGCCCGCCGTCCGAGGACGGCGTCCCAGAACATAGGGGAGAGGCCGTTGCCCGGCCGCTTGGTCGTGATGTTCTCGGCCGTGAAGCGCTCGCCTTTCTTAATGTCCTTGGCGGCGACGATGCTCTTCCGGACGGGGATTAAGTTTTTGATTTCCGAGCGCATCGGGCGCTTGATCCCGTCGCCGAGGGCCGCCTCGATGTGCCGGACGGAGCGGATCAGGTCTTTCATCTCCCCGCGTTCGAGGGACGTCCTGTGGTCCGGCCCGTCCATGGTCTTGTCCAGGGTGAAGTGTTTTTCGATGACGGTTGCCCCCAGGGCGGCGGCCGCGACGGCGACCTCGATTCCCAAGGTGTGGTCGGAATAGCCGACATTCACGCCGAACGCCCGGCGGATCGTTGCCATCGCCGACAAATTCACGTCCCCGTAAGGCGAGGGATATTCGGTCGTGCAGTGGAGCACGGTGATGTCGTCTCGTTTTGTTCCGGCGTTCGTCAGGATCTCGAGGGCGGCCTCGATCTCTTCAAGATTCGCCATGCCGGTCGAAAGGATGATTCTTTTCCTCAGCGCCCCGATTTCTCGGAGATAGGGGAGGTTGGTGATTTCGCCCGAGGGAATCTTGAATAGGCTCAGCCCCAGCCTCTCGAGAAGCTTGATGCTCGGGATATCGAAGGGAGAAGACACGAAGGCGATCCCTTTCTCTCGGCAGTAAGATATGATTTCGACATGATCCCTGGTGCTCAATTCCAGTTTTTCCAGCATGGCCCGTTGCGACTGGTCCGCCGTCGGCCCGGTTTTCTGGTATCCCGCTTTGGGCGCCGCCTTGGACGCGAGGCGCGCGGCCTTGAACGTCTGGAACTTAATCGCGTCCGCGCCGGCCTTCTTCGCCTCGTCCACGAGCCGCTTGGCCAGCGCCAACGAGCCGTTGTGATTGACCCCGGCCTCGGCGATGATGAATGTCTTGCCCTCTAAAATCATCTCTTTGTTTCGCTGGATAGTTTCTTCTGCCATCTGCCAGTCTGCCACTCCAC
>JBGOYP010000143.1:0-6348 GCA_041479785.1 Candidatus Aminicenantia bacterium
GGGTTTTTATGATCTTTTTTCGCCGAAAGATCATTTTTCACGGTTGGCATAAAATATGCTGATATAAGATGGCGTGGAGGCGTATGTGAAAAACAAACCCATCAATCGCAAAGAGTTTATCGCATCTCTCGGAAAGTTCGGCGCCGGAACATGCCTATGCGCCGCCGCGGCCGGAATGGAGGCGGCGTTCGGCGGGCAAACAGCCTCATCGAAATCCGCTCAAACGCCGGCTTCGACGAAGCCCGGCGATAAATCGGTCGAACGTGCGGCAAAACGCATGGAATTCGGCGACGGCTGGGTCAGGCGTTTTTTTGACGTTATGGACAAGACGCTCGACGAAACGACCCGCAAGAAATTGATGATCGCGAACGGGAAAGCCTGTTTCAGCGCCTATGCCGGACCGCCGACCAAGCAGCCCGGACCAGACGCGTTCGAGCAGTTTGCCAAATGGATCGCCCAAAACGGTAAGGAAAGGGGCTATGCCATCGAAGGGAACGTCATCTCCTTCGAGTTTGTCGGTAGCGCCGAAACCGGGCAGGCCTCGCCGGCGGGCGTTTGCCTCTGCCCGATGGCGGAGGCCCAGATCCCGGGGAAAATCTCGCCGACGTACTGCCTCTGCTCCGTCGGCTATGTGAAGGAAATGCATGAGCGCCGATTCGGGCGTCCGGTGGATGTCGAACTGGTCGACTCCGTCCTCAAAGGCGGAAAGCGCTGCAAGTTTAAAATAACCGTCGCATAACGGCGGTCCCGGACGTCCTGGGGCCGGAGAGATCGTTCTCGCTGTCTTGACAGCAATTTGCGGCTTTCGCCGCCGATTTATTTGATACTCAGGAGCTGGACGGGGAGCTTCTTGGAAACGGCGATCCCGTTTTCTTCGACGTAAAGATCATGAGTACCGGGTTGGGCTTTAAGCGGCAGCTTGATCTTGATTATCCCGTTGGCTGCGGCCCATTGGGTGATTTGGGCCGGCAGGGTGCCGTACTTGACAATCTTCGTCCCTTGAGGACCGAGGTCATTGGTCGCGAAGACTTGGACTTCCGTCCCCAAATGGGGCACCGGGCTGGGCGTGACATGGTCCAGGTTCATGAGAACGAGAAATTCCACTTCGTTGGAGACAAGCGTTTTGTTATTGATGCCCGTGGGCGTTTCTTCGAACTGGACCACCCCGATCCTATACCTGCGGCCGGCCGGGACGCTGAAACCGAAGACGTCGTCGAGTATGGTCGCGGTCCAGTTCCCCGTCTGGCCAATATAGAAGGTATAGCTATTGGGGTCTCCCGAGCCTCCGACGGTCACGAGACGGATGAGCCGTGCGATGTTGCCGCTGCCGTACTTGGGCGGGAAGTTCATTCCGTGCAGGGCCAAGTGGACTGCCATCGGATAGAAATCCTCGGTGATGGACGAGATTGTCGCCGGTATGAGTTTCTTGGTCGCAATCGACTTATCGAACTGGATTCCCGGTTTAACCGGAGGGGCCGACAGGAATAGGATACAGACGCAGGCGCCGATGATGAAAACGGTCTTTTTCATGGAGTCCTCCTTCGAAGGATCGAGCCCTCCGCTCTCGGAAAATTGTAGTGCCGGGTGCAGCCCGAAGTCAAATCGGAGGGGAAGATTCCTCCATAAAATATTTTTTCGGGCGAAACTTGCAGGAGGGTGAATTCGTATATATAGTCTTAGGGATAGGCCGGCGACTGCCTTCGCTTCGAATGCCCGCCGTCGGACTCGGATAAATCTATGACGGGAGGTATGACGCGTGAAACCTGACAAATCCCCTGGCTTGATTGTCCTCGGCTTTTTGGCCTTGGCGTCCATGAGCTTCGCTGCCGCGGACGTGGCCTTTGACCGCTATCACCGTCCCGAGGAGTTGGTTGCGGCGGTTCAGGACATGGCCCGGGCTAATCCCGGAATTGCCAAGGTTTTTCTCCTGGCTAAGAGTCCAGGCGGGCGCGATGTGGCCATGATCGAGATCGGCCCCGAAACGGCCAAAACGGCTAAGACACTGCCTGCCGTCTTTATCGCGGCGAACATGGATGGGACCGTCCCGCTCTCTTCGGAAGCGGCGCTCTTCCTGGCCAAGCTCGTCCTAGAAAAAGCCGATATGCGCGCCGACAGGACCTGGTACATTCTTCCTTGCGGAAATCCCGACGCCGCGTCGCTTTATAACGCCAAGCCTCTCCGCCGGGACTCGCGGAGTGCCAAGCCCGTGAACGACGACAAGGACGACGCGATCGACGAGGATGGGCCGGACGACCTCAACGGCGACGGCGTTATAACCATGATGCGGGTTAAAGATCCAGAGGGCGAATGGATCCCTGTGCCCGGCCAGCCGCGGCTAATGAAGCGGGCGGACGGGTCCAAGGGAGAAAAAGGGGTTTATAAGCTCTATCCCGAAGGCCTCGACAACGACGGCGACGGCCAATATAACGAAGACGGTCCGGGCGGCATCAACGTCGGCGTCAACTTCCCTCAGATGTTTAAATATTTCGCGCCCGACGGCGGGCCGTGGCCCGGGAGCGAGGCCGAAAGCTTCGCCCTGATGAAGTTCTTCGACGCCCATCGTGAGGTCGGGCTGATGTTCGTTTTCGGCGAGGCGAATTTTTGCCTGGCTCCGCCGCGCGGCGGACGGAGAGGGGAGGCCGATCTCACTCAGATCAAGATTCCCGAGCGGATCGCCACGGCGATCAACGCCGACCCCAATAAAAACTATACGATGGCTGAGATCCTCGAGTTGGTTAAGCCGCTCGTCCCGCCGGGAGTGGAGGTCACGGAAGGATTGATCGCCAGCGCTTTGGGCCTGGGAGGCGCGGTTAATCCGATGGAGGACGACCTCAAGTTCTACAAGGAATTCTCGGACAAGTACAAGGAATTCCTGAAAACGAACAAGCTCGACGCCAAGCGCCTCGACCCGCCGCCCGACAAAGACGGATCGGTCGAGCTGTGGGCGTACTACCACCTCGGCCTCCCGACGTTCGCCATGGATTTTTGGACGCTGCCTGAGCCCAAGGAAGAAAAGAAGGCCGACGAGATCACGCTCGAGAAATTGGAGAAGATGACCAACGACGAGTTCATCGCCCTGGGCGAGGACAAGATCAACGCTTTCCTCAAATCCTCCGGCGCGCCGGATCAGTTCAAGGCCAAGCAAGTCATCGATATGCTCAAGGGCGGGCAGTTGGACACGAAAAAAATGGCTGAGATGATGAAGCAAATGCCCAAACCGCCGTCGGCCGAGGGGACGGACCCCAAGGAAAAAGCACTCCTCGCTTGGAGCGACGCGGAGCTCGGCGGAAAAGGCTTCGTCGACTGGAAGCCATTTAAGCATCCGACGCTGGGCGATATTGAAGTCGGCGGCGCCGTTCCCTATACCGACAACACGCCGCCGGCTAAGATGATCGATGCCCTTCTCAAGGGGCAGGTCCCGTGGGCGTTCGAACTTGCCAAGAACATGGCCCGCATCAAGATCGCCGACGCCAAGGTCAAAGCTCTGGGGGCCGGCGTTTACGAAGTCAAAGTCTGGGTGGAAAACACCGGGACGCTTCCTTATCCCACGGCTATGGGGAAACGCAATCAGCGCATTTTACCCGTCATCCTCACCCTCGAGGGGCCGGGCATCCAGATCGTGGACGGCAAAAAGCGGAGCCTCGTCCCGTCCGTCCCCGGACACGGAACGGCGCCCGTGACCTGGCTTATCCGCTCCGAAAAACCGGTGAAAGTCGAAGTCAAAGCGGAGACGCAGACGGCCTGGCGCGACGCCCGAACGCTCGACCTCGGAGGTGTCAAATGAGAAAACAGGCGATGACCGGACTCCTGCTCTTTCTGTTCGCGGCCGTTCTGCCGGCCCAAAAAACGGCGATCACCGTTCCCCTCCGTTTCGACTCTTACAGAACCCTGGACCAGGTTTACGAGTCGCTGACGGCTCTCAACCAAGCTTACCCGAATCTGACGACCCTCGAAGTGGTTGGTAAAAGCGAAGAGGGCCGGCCGCTCATGGCCATGACGGTCAATAATCCTAAGACCGGCCCGGCCGCGGATAAGCCGGCGATTTATGTGGACGGCAACATCCACGGCAACGAAATCCAGGGCGGAGAGATTTGTCTCTATCTGCTCGATTATCTACTGGGCAACTACGGGAAGAATCCCGATATAACCCAGCTTCTCGACAAGACGTGTTTCTACGTCGTGCCCGTCGTCAACCTCGACGGCCGGTATCACTTTTTCGCCGACGCCAACACGTCGAGCTCCAACCGCGGACTTCGCATTGCCACCGATGACGACCATGACGGTTTGGTGGATGAGGATTTTCCCGACGACTTGGACGGCGACGGAAACATCTGTCTGATGCGGCGCCGCGATCCGTTCGGTGCTTACAAAACCGATCCCGAAGACCCTCGCCTGATGGTCCGTGTCAAGCCGGGCGAGAAAGGGGAGTGGACGATCCTTGGCGAAGAGGGGATCGACAACGACGGCGATGGTCAGATTAACGAGGATAGCGAAGGATATGTCGACCCCAACCGGAACTGGGGCTTCGACTGGGCGCCGCCTTACGTCCAATCGGGGTCGGGCGAATATCCTTTTTCCGGGACGGGCATGAAAGCCCTCGGGGAGTGGATCTTCGCCAAGACCAACATTTGTGTCGGTTGGTCATTCCACAACAACGGTGGCATGTTCCTCCGCGGCCCGAGCCGGAAAGGCTTGGGCGAGTATCCGGCCCAAGACATCGCCGTTTACGACTATCTCGGGAGAGAGTCCGAGCGCGTCATGCCCGGCTACAAATACCTGATCTCGTGGAAAGACCTTTACACGACGTACGGCGATTCGGTGGAATGGCTGGCCCAGACAATGGGAGCTTATGCCTACGTCGCCGAAGTCTACCAGACCGAAACCGAAACCCACCGCGATGTCTCCGGAAAGATCGAGATGGGTGGAGAAAAAGCGGCCACGGGGCAGGATATCAACGATCGCGAACGGATCAAGTTCAACGACAACGTCGTCCAAGGCGAGTTGTACAAGCCGTGGAAACCGTTTAAACACCCGACCTACGGCGATATCGAGATCGGCGGCTGGACCAAATTTAGCGAGCGGCTGGGACCGCCGTTCACGATCAAGGACCTCGTCCACAGAAACGCGATGGCCGTGATCTTCACCGCCAAACATGTCCCTGAGGTGAGCCTCGATGTGACCGAGGTCAAGCCGATAGCCAAGAACCTCTACCGCGTCCGGACGCGCGTGGCAAACGCCAAGGCCATGCCGACGATGAGCTTCATCGCCCAGAAGAACACCCTCTACCCCAAGGACATGCTCAAAGTCGCGGGAGCGAAAGTCGTCGCCGGCGGAGTGCTCAACAACCCCTTCACCGACTTGGTGGTCTATAAAAAATACAAGCCCGAAATCCAGTTCCTGGTCCTGCCCGGATTCGGTAAGGTCGAACACGAGTTCCTGGTCGAAGGCCGGGGCCCGATCACGATCAGCTACGATTCGCGCCACGCGGGTAAGCTGACGAAGACGGTCAAGCTCGACTGACCGCGAAGGCCGTAGCCGGGATCGCGTCCACGCTTCCGCGCAGGATCGTCTTCGTTTCGTCCTCGGCGACCGCCTCGAAGGTTCCCGACATTTCCGGGATCCATTCGTTTTCCGGGGAGGAGAACTGGCATTTCATGAATCCCATCAACGCCTGCTGCATGCTGGGAAGGATAAAGCTTGGAAAGTCCCCGAAGGTCTCGTTGAAAAGGGTGATGCAGGGCCGGCGTCGAGACCGCGGGCCGTTTTATAATGAGGGGCCGAATATCATACAATATGAATCGCGCCGAGATCTCGTTGCGAAGCCCGGCATCGCCTGTGGCATCGACGGACGGAGAAGGGATGGGCGTTGGCTCGATTCGTGGCTGTCATGATTATTCGAAAAAAGTTCAATGCCTTCCAAGGGGTGAAATTCATGATTAGAAAATGCCGGAGGCTCGTTATCCTGTTGGCCTTCTTGGTAGCCGTTCCGCGGCTCGCGCGGCCGTGTTCCTCCTTCGCCTTCCCCAACAAAGGTTTCCTCGTTTTCGGGGCCAACTACGATAACCGTTTCGCTCCGGGGCTCATGTTCATCAACAAGAGACATGTCCGGAAAGCGGGCTGGGAAGCGGGGACGACGGGCAAGGTCGCCGCCTGGACTTCCCGTTTCGGCAGCCTGACCATATCGTGCGCCGGCTATCAGCTTGCCTGGGGCGGGATGAACGAGGCGGGACTCGCCTTCAGCACGATGCTTTTAAGCGAGACACGGACGCCCGCACCCGATCCGCGACCGCCTTTGGCCGGAGCTTTCTGGTGGCAATATATCCTCGATACGTGCGCCACGATCGAAGA
>JBGOYP010000144.1:0-6344 GCA_041479785.1 Candidatus Aminicenantia bacterium
CTCCGGCAGACGAGCTGGCCAAGCTTGGCGTCGAGCTTCCCGGCGGAGGTCGCGTCGAGCTGGCCGGCCTTGCGGCGGGCGTCCTCGCGCTTGTAGATGTTGACGAAGGGCGCGTCCTCGAGGCCGAGGATGAGGGCTTGCTCAACGGCGCCGTTGAATACGGCGTCGCCCGTCGTGTTCTCGAAGTCGGCAACCAGGACGGATACCGGCTCAGGCATCGACGCGGGCTTGGCCCGTTTTGGCATCAGGACGAACCGCCCGATTACGGCGACCCCCAGGACTGCGGCCAGGGCGATGGCGGCGACGGCTTGCCACCGCCGTGTAAAGATCCGGCCGCGTCCCGAGATCTCATCGCGGACTTTTTGAACGTCGGCCGCGAACTCGGAGATCCGGGCGTATCGCCCGGCCGGGTCCTTGGCCAGGCTTTTTTTAAGGATCTGCTGAAGCTCGGGGCCGACCGTTTTGGGCTTGAGCACGACCGCCGGCGGGGGGTCCTTTATGACGGCGGTCAGCGTTTCGACGGCCGTCGGATGCGCGAACGGATTTTTTCCGGCGAGGAGTTCGTAAAGGATGATGCCCAGCGAGAAAATATCGCTCCGGCCGTCCACCGGCAGGCCCTTTGCCTGCTCGGGAGACATGTAGTCGATCGTCCCGATGATCATCCCCTGGGCGGTCATCGGCATTTGCGTCAGCGTGGCCTGGACCGACGACGGTTCGGGCAGGAGCCGCTTGGCGATGCCGAAGTCCATGACCTTGGCGTGTCCCTGGGGCGTGCACATGATGTTCGCGGGCTTGAGGTCGCGATGGACGAAACCCCGGGCGTGGGCCACCTCGAGCGCCTCGGCGACCTCGCAGACGATCTTGAGCGCGTCCCGGATCGGGAGGGGCTGCTCGGCCATGGCGTCGCCGAGGTTTTTGCCTTCGACGTATTCCATGACGATGAACGCCCGGCCGGCGTCTTCGCCGGTTTCGTAGATTTTGCAGATGAAGGGATGGTCGAGGGCGGCCGCCGCCTTCGCTTCGTGAAGGAAACGCTCGCGCGCCCGCGGGTCGGTCTGGGCGGCCTCGGGAAGAAATTTAACTGCGACCCGGCGGTCGAGAACGGTGTCGTGGGCCAGCCAGACCTCGCCCATCCCGCCCTTGCCGATCAGGCTGAGGAGTTCGTAGTGGGTAACTCTATCGCCCGGTCCCGTCACGGTTGTCTCCGGATTTTCGATCGCATTCGAACGGCCAAGACATGAACGACCCGACGCCTCCCTTTACGTTCTAAAATCCCGGTTTTGATATAACAGAGAACAGAACACCTGTCAAACAGCCGCGGCCCGGACACTCAATGTTGACAGTATTTTTTGTATGAGAGTATTATTAATCCATCTTTATCCGTAACATATTGGAAGGCCATTTAAAGCCGGGCTCAGGCAAATTCGTGGGTGTCCGCTTGCCTTTTTCAGGAGGGTCATTTGAGATTAATAAATAGAATCAAAATATCGTTCCTCAATCCCTCATTCCTCTCCGTACTGTTGGTTCTTTTGGCGTCCTTCGCGGGATCTTTTAATACTTTCGGCCATGCCGGCAATGAGAAGATTGCCGTCTTAGCCCCGCTCAGCCAAGACTTTTTGAATTATCGACAAGATGTTAGGAACGGCTACGCGTCAAAATATTATGGGGACGTCTATCCATTTTTCTTCGCCCCTTATCCCCAGGATATCTCCAATTCTCAGCACCCGTTCATTCTTGGGACGACAAATGTCCCGCCCGCTTTTGATTTACGGAGCGAAGGCAGGATGACGCCCTCGAAAAACCAGCACACGTCCGGGTGTGGGGCCTTCGCCGCGATGGGGTCTTTGGAATCGTACCTTATGCCCTACGAATTTCATGATTTTTCCGAGCAAAATTGCTGGGATTTTTGGGTTGACGCGGACGGAAGCAGCATGGACTCCTATTTTGTCTCTTGGCAAGGCCCTTGGAACGAGGAGGATGAGCCCTGGATTCTCCTGAATAACACGGCCCTTTACGGATCCGCGTCCAAGGTGAATGTCCAGAACATCCTTGACATTCCGAACGATAAGGAGAATCTCAAGACCCGCATGAACCTCATGGATTTCGATAAATCCAAGGTCAGGAAGCATGTCCAGAATGTTCTTTATATTCCACCCCGAATGAGTTCACTGGATAACGACCTCATCAAACAGGCGCTGATGACATATGGGGCCGTCTAGACCGGTCTCTATTCCAACGGGCCGAATGTCTATGATTCCTCAACTCATAGCTTTTATAATCCGGGCTATCCCGAGGGCGGTCATGCCGTCGCGATCGCCGGCTGGGATGACAATTATGACCGGAACAAATTTAGCATCAAGCCTCCGGGAAACGGAGCGTTTATCGCCAAAAACAGCGGCGGTCCCGGCTGGGGAGACGGAGGATATTATTATATTTCTTATTACGATGCTTATTTCGCCAGGATGGCGAATGCCTACAGCTATGTCTTGACGGCCGATCCTGCCTCGGGCTTAACGACCATTTACCAATATGATCCTTATGGCTGGATCACACGAATGGGCTACGGTTCGGATACGGCCTGGTTCGCCAATATCTTTGCCGCGACATCCGCAGATCCGTTGGTCGCCGTCAGCTTTTATACGGCCGCCGCTTTAAATTACTACGAAATCTACGTTTATAAAGATCCCAATCCCGATCTGCCGCGAAGCGGTTCGCTGGTCGCTCAAAAAGCCGGCGTCATCAATGCCCTCGGGTATTGGACCATCCCTCTGGCCTCAAGCGTCACCGTCGTGCCGGGAAAAAAATTTTCGGTCGTGGTGAAGCTTCAAACGGCCGGTTATTCCTATCCGATTCCCGTCGAGATGGTTCTTGAAGGATTCTGTAAAAAAGCCACGGCGAATCGCGGGCAGAGTTCCATCAGCCAGGATGGAACGAGCTGGAACGACCTGACGCTCTATCAAGGCGGCCGTTATGCCACGGCGAATGTCTGCCTCAAAGCCTTCGCGGGATATGATCCATTTTATTCCCCGGCGAATTTCCAGTCCGAGAGACTGGAGAATAACTTCATCCTTTTCAAAGAATACATCGACAGGCTGAGTTGGGACTTACATCCAAAAGACACGACGAACATTGTGAACTATCGACTTTACAAGAAAGGGAAGACAGACCCCGAAAGCGCTTACGCCCTAATCAAAGAATTGCCGGCAAACACTTTTACGTATGACGTCAGGGCCTTGAAGAAGGATGAGATATGCCATTATCGGATCGTCGCCGTGGATGATAGAAGCCGAGAAAGCGATCCCGCGGATATCAAAAAATGAGGAAAACGGCCATGAGAAAAGCGTGCCTTTTTCTAGCGTCGATCGTGGTGTTATCATCGAATTTGTCCGCGATAAATTTCAGCGCGAGCCTGTTTTTCGGGCTACGAACGGTCAATGATTCTCAGGTCAGAGGCTCGTTCGGGAATGGCACGGTCTATTTTCCGTGTCTCGCCGTGAATTTCTGGAAAGGATTCATCCTCGGCGGGGGCTACGAAGGGGGATATTCAAGGACGGCCAAGCTCGGTTTATATCATGAGTCGTCGACTCTAGAGATCACGGGTTTTGAGATTTTCTTGGGCTATCAGATCCCCATGGGCAAGTTTTGCCCCTACGTCAAGCTCGGGTATGGATCATTTAGCTATCGACAATCGGTCGATAATCCTCTCCTCGAGGAATTCAAGATCGACAAGAACGACATGGCCATCATTTATGGAGGAGGGATCAGGTTTTATCCTCTGAAGAGCATTTTCCTGGCCGGAGAGATAAAAATGGTTCATTTTTCGGTTAGCCCCGTTGATACGAAAGTGGACCTCGGAGGATTCAGGTTTCTTGCCGGCGTCGGCTATACGCTTTAAAAATCAAGTTTGCTCCGTTTTTTGTTTTCCAATTTCGGTGACAGTCAACGGATTCCCTAAATTCGAGGATGGAAGATTAGGGATTGGGTTGTCTGTCACCAAAACTCATACCGAAATTTATCGGGCCGTTTGACAATCCTTACCTGACAAGGATATATTGCGCCAGAGATTCTATATATTGAGACGCAAAGAGATCTTGGCGGCGTACTTCAGCATGGAAGTCGCCATTTATCCGGAATTGAAGACCTACTCGGGCGGCCTCGGCGTCCTGGCCGGGGATTTCCTGAAGTCGGCCGCCGACCTCAGGCTGCCGATCTCCGGGGTGACGCTCCTCTACAACGTCGGCTACTTCGACCAGAAGATCGTCCGTATGCGGCAGGTGGAGGAATACAACCGGCTCGACCCGATCGAGTACATGACCGAGCTCCCCTATACCGTGACCATCGAGATCGAGGGCCGGGAAGTCAAGGTAGGCTGCGCCCGGATGTATTACATCGGGAACACCAACTTCCCGCAACCGCACTATTTCCTATTCACCCGAGGCAACACCGGCCATCCCTGGGACGACGAGATCACGGACAAGCTCTATAAAAAAGGCGAGAACGACCAGAACTACTGGAGGATCGCCCAGGAACAGGTCCTGGGGATCGGCGGGATCAAGATGCTCCATCTTCTTGCCGATAACGGCGAGATCGCCCTTCCCCGGAATTATCACTTGAACGAGGGGCACGCCGGCTTCGCGCCTCTCGAGCTCATGAAAAGATACGGATATGAAGGGGCTAAATCCCGGACCGTCTTCACTTCGCATACGCCCGTCGAGGCCGGCCATGACATGTTCGACTATGGAAAAGTCCATGGTATGCTCGGAGGCTCCCTGGACAGTGTCGACCTGCGGGCCTTGGGCGGCCAGACCTGCCTGAACATGACCCGGCTCGCCCTCAATCTCAGCCGGTACGCGAACGCCGTCTCCAAAAGACACGGCGTCGTTTCCCGCGGGATGTTCCCGGGCTACTCCATCGACAGCATCACCAACGGCGTTCATTCGAGGACTTGGACCAGCAAGGTCTTCAAGAAACTTTACGACGAGCACTTCAACGGCTTCGTTTATGAAAAGAACTGGAGAGCGGACCCCTCCCTCTTGGCGAACGTTGACAAGATCTCCGACGATGCGATCCTCCAGGCCCACAAGGTCGCTAAGCGGAACCTGCTGGATTACGTGAAGAAGAGCACGGGCGAGGTCCTGGACGAGAATAAGCTCACCATCGGTTTCGCCCGGAGGTTCGTGACGTACAAAAGAGGAAACCTCATCTTCTCGGACCTGGACAAGCTCGTCGAGGCAAGCGGTTGCGGCCAGGTCCAGTTTCTCTTTTCGGGAAAGGCGCATCCGAACGATGAACCAGGCAAGGGCATCATTACCGATGTGCTGAAGAACGCGGAAAAGCTCAAGGACCGGCTTAAGGTCGTTTTCCTGCCGAACTATGAGATGGTCACGGGCCTTCTCCTGGCTGCGGGGTCCGACGTCTGGCTCAACCTGCCGCGCCGGCCCTGGGAAGCGAGCGGAACGAGCGGCATGAAAGCGGCCCACAACGGGGTTCCGAGTTTCTCCACGATCGACGGCTGGTGGGACGAAGTCCCGCGGGACACGGGCGCCGAACGGCGAGGGGGCTGGTCGATCGGGGACGAGCCTCGGCAGGACGAACTGAACAATCCGGGCTCGGACCCGGCTGATTTCGCGAGCTTCTGCGACCGGCTCAAGAACGACGTCCGCCGGGCCTACGCCGACCCGAAAGAATGGTCAAGAGTGATGAAGGGCGCCATCAAAAACGCTGCTTATTTTAACAGCCATAGGATGGTCAAAGAATACGTCGAGCGGGCTTACGGCCTAAAGCTCGAAGACGCCGTTGTGAAGGACTGAAGGTCCCATGGCCTTCTTCGAATTCCATATTTCCCGCCGCGCCCGTGATGCGTACGGATTCGAGGATTCCCTCTTTGCCTTCGACGGCAACGTGATCTTGGCCGATTTCGCCGCGGCGCGCGTCTTCGCCCAAAAGGTCAACGCCAAGCGCCCGCCGGAGCGGGCGGTCCGGGCCGGGCAGCTCAACGCGCTGGGCCTGATCGATGAACTGCAACACGCCATCCTGCGCGCTTATCGCGACGAGAAGAATCCTCGGGTGATGGGGGAGGCCCTCGAATGGCTTACGGCGCGGATCGGGCCGGCCGGTGTCGAAACGACCCTGCGCCGTTTCGTCGACGAGTTTCCGTCGGTCGCCGTATATAAGAAATTGCTCACCGTCGACGCCTATCTGGCCGGCGAGACGGCCGACCTGAGCCTTCGCCAGGCGGCCCTCGAAGAAATGCTGATGCTCTGGCTGGCGAACCTGAACCCGGCCTTTGCCCCGTTCCGGGAGCTGTTCGACGACGAACCTCTAAGGAAAGAGACCGCTTACCC
>JBGOYP010000145.1:0-6335 GCA_041479785.1 Candidatus Aminicenantia bacterium
AAGAACGACCTGCTCGCTCATAGCGGAAGCTCGGGCAGCCGGTTCAGGCCGTTGCGTCGGGCGTCATCGCGCATGACCGAAGCCAGGTCGCGGCGCACCTCGTCCGCGGCGACGTTCAGCGGCGGGCCGGCTAGGACCTGAGCGACACGTTCATGAGCCCGGACTTCGGCCGTTTTCCGGCCTTGCCCGACCCAGGCGTCATACGTGTCGCGGTCGGCGAGACGCGAAATCCGGTGCTCGGCCCGATACCACGCCCGCGTGTGCGGTAGCGTCAAGAAATTCGTCTGCGGCCCGAAGCCTTCGAAGAGGTGCGTCGCGATCGGGTCTTCCCGCTGGGTGATGCCGTCGATCAGACGATAGGCCATGCCGCAAATTTCGTCGTCGATGACGAGCTTTTCCAGGCTTTGCGCACTTTCAAAATCCAACATCCCGGCCCCCGAAACGACATTGACGCCGGCCAAGGCGGCGAGCACCGCCCCGATGCCGGATTCGAACCCGGCCTGGGCGTCATTGAGCTTCGCGTCGCTCAAGCCCATATAGGCATGGGTCGGCAGGCCGAGAAATTTTCCGATCTGGGCGTAAGCTATGTCGAGCATCATGGTCTCGATCGCGCCCATCGGCGTCGTCCCTTTGCGCATATCGAAGCTCGCCGGCGAGCCGCCGAAAATGATGGGAGCGCCCCGGTGGGCGAGCTGGCCGATGACAAGCCCGGAAAGGTTTTCGGCAACGTGCTGGACCAAGGCGCCGGCGATGGTCACCGGCGATGTCGCGCCGGTCAAGCTCATCGAAATGAGCTCGGACGGGATGCCTGCCCGGGCGCAATCGATCAGGCTTTGAGAGGTCAGGTGGCTCCACTTCAGGGGAGGGGAGGGGCAGGCGTCAAAAATCGCCAAGGGTTTCTTCCGCAGGGATTCGGCCCCGCCGCGGACCGCGGCCAGCATTTCGAACATCGGCCTGAACCCTTGGACGCGGAATGTCCCGGTGACGACAGGTTTGGTCGAGAATTGGAGTCCGATGAAAAGACGATAACTGTCGGCGATGACCTCCGGCACATCGCCGCTGACGAGGGCCGTGCTCTGGAAATGGAGATGGTCGCAGCTTTCGGTCACCCGGACGAGCCGGACGAGGTCCGCCGTATTCGCGGCTCGCTCGCTTTGCGTCTCATAGTCGAGAATTTTGACGGCGGCCGAGCCGGGGTCGAAATGAACAGTGTCGCCGCCGACCGTGAACGCTTTCTGTCCCGCGCGGTCGTAGAGCGTGACCGCGGGCGGCGTCGAAGCCAGCGCCTCGCGGACGATGCCCCGGCCGATCCGGACGCGGCCGGCGGCCGGGTCATCCACGGCGCCGCCTCCTCGCAGCAGCCTCCGCGCTTCGTCGTTTTCGACAAAAACGCCTTCCCGTTCCAATACGGCCAACGCTTCGTCGACGATCTTTTCGACGAGCGCCGTCTCGAGCAGATGAACCTTAGGCCGGAGGGTCGGGATCATGGCTCACCTCCGTCCCACGACGTCCAGGGCGACCCGGACGGCGGCCAGCGCGTTTTCGCCGTAGCCGTCGGCGCCGATGGTCCGCGCCCAGGCTTCGGTCACGGGCGCTCCGCCGACCAGGACTTTGAACCGTTCGCGCAGGCCGCGTTCCTTGAGCCGTTCCACGAGGCGCCGCTGACCGGTCATCGTCGTCGTCAACAGGGCCGAGAGACAGATCAGGTCGGCGCCGGTCTCGAGCGCCGTGTCGATGAAGCGATCGAGTTTCACGTCCGCTCCCAGGTCGACGACCTCGAATCCGTTGGCCGACAGCATGGACGAGACAAGATTCTTGCCGATATCATGGATATCGCCCTCGATCGTCCCGATCACGACCGTTCCCCGTGAGAGGCGCGCCGCCCGCGCCCGTTCGAGCGACGGCCGAAGGACGCCCATGGCCGCCTTCATGGCCTCGGCGCTGGCCATGAGCTCGGGTAAGAAATAGTCACCCTGTTCCCAGAGTTCGCCAACCTTGCGGATCCCCGGAATGCAGGCGGTCTCGGTGACCTCCTGCGCGTCCTGCCCGGCGTCCAGGGCCGCCCTGGCCAAACGCTCCGCCGCCGCCGCATCGCCGGCAATGACGGCTTCGGTCAGCCTCGTCATAAGGTCCGTGAGATGTGTCATATCCTCTCCTGTTCTTCACGTTTCCGACAAATATGTCTCAGGCCCAGGGTTCGAACGCCAGGGCATCGACGAACGTCTTCTGAAAGGTCTCGCGGCTCGCCAAGCTGATGTGGCGGATGCGACGGACCAGCCGCTCACAGCGGCGTCGTTCGGAACGCGATAATAAAAGGACGCGGGCGCCGGCGAGCGAGGCGTTGCCGACGAACACGATTTTTTTCGGGTCGAGCCGGGGGAGGAGGCCGATCGCAATCGCATTCCGGATATTGAGCAAGTTCCCGAACGCTCCGGCGACGACCAGACCATCGAGGTCGCCGACCTCGAGCCGGAGTTCATCGAGGAGGAGCCGGAGCCCGGTCTTGACGGCGGCCGCGGCCAGCTGGAATTCACGGACGTCCCTCTGGTCGAGCGAGAGACCGGACCCGAGCTCGATCGTCCTCTCGGGTCCGAGAATGCGGCCCTTCGACGTGACCAGACCGCGGCTGAGCGCGACGGCTAAAATATCGATCAATCCCGTCCCGCAAACGCCGCGGGGCGGGGCTCCGCCGATCGTCCGAAGCCGAAAACCGTTTTCATTCTCGACCCGGTAAACGGCGCCCATCTCGGCAAGCATTCCACAACTGATCGTCATGCCTTCGAACGCGGGCCCCGCCGCCGTCGACGTCGTGAGGAGACGTTTTCCGGTCTTGAGGACGATCTCGCCGTTCGTTCCCAGGTCAACGAACAAGCGCGTTCCCGGAGCCGTGTCGAGGCCGGTCGCGATCAGGCCGGCGGAGATATCTCCGCCGACGAAACTCTCGATGTTCGGGGCGATATAGACTTGACCGCGGGGATTGATATCCAACCCCGCTTGCATCGCGGGCACCGGCTTGAGGACGGAGAACGCCCCGATAAAAGGCGAGACGGCCAGCGTCATGACCGACGTCCCGAGGAAAAAATGATTCATAGCCGTATTGCCCGCGACGACGGCCTCATAAACGAGGTCCCGCGAGAGACGATGCTTTCCGAGCAACCGGACGATCATCCCGTTGATCCCTTCCAAGACCGTCGTCCGTAAAGCGGCGGCTTGAGACGGGTCGGCATAGGCGGCCGAGATTCTCGATACGACGTCGGCCCCGAACGAAACCTGAGGGTTGATTCCGGCTTCGCGGCCGACGGCCCGTCCCGAATTCAGGTCAACGAGCTCGACGACGATCGTCGTCGTTCCCAGGTCAATCGCGAGCCCGAAGCTCCGGGCCGTCGTGTCCCCGGTCTCAAGGACCATCACGTCCGTGTTGCCGCGGAGAACGGCGGTGAATTCGGAGTTCGAGCCGGTCGAATCCGCACGCTTCTCAAAATCGGCGAGAATGTCGGAGGAGACGTGAAGGCGAGACCGGGACAACGTTCGCCGGACCGTTTTCCCGGGGACGGACGGTAGGGAAGAGGGGAATTTCGAGAGAGAGAGCCGGAGCTTACGGACAGGAGGGTCGAGGGCGAATCGCCGCCCAACACCCCGGGTCAACACCGGCATCGGCGTCGGCCTCGATGCGGCGGGGACGCGGACCGTCAGGTCTTCGGTGATGACGTAGCGGCATGCGAGACGGCCCGAAACGCCCATTTTCCGGCGGGCCAGAATCGCGCGTTCGTCGTCCTCGTGGGGTGGACGAGGTCCTCGGACGATCTCAACGGCGCACGTCCCGCAGATGCCCCGGCGTCCGCACTTCAGATTGACGGCGACCCCGGCTTTTTTCAGGATGTCGGCAAGGACCGTTCCGCGGGATGCCTCTTGGATCGATCCCCCGGGAAGGATTTTAACCTTGGCGCTCAACGGTGTCCTCTGCGGACTTGGTCCGCGCGGTTTTTCACCGACCAGAAATAAAACGCCGGAAGGCCGGCCAAGATGACTCCGAGGCAGAGGAGCGACGATTTAAATTGGGACAGGACCACGGCGGCCAAAATAGCCAGGTTGGCCAGGACATAGAGGGCAGGGGCCACGGGATATCCCCAAGCCCGATACGGGCGCTCCCGCGCCGCCGCTTTTCTCCTGAGCACGAACAGCGCCCCGCCCGTGGCGACAAAGAACACGACGAGGGCGAGCGAGACGAATTCGATCAGATTCCGGTAGGTCCCCGAGAAACAGAGAAATCCCGCCCAAAGGCCCTGGGCCAGGACCGCTTTGGAGGGGACTCCGTATTTGGGATGGACTTCGGACAGCCCGCGGAAGAAAAGCCCGTCGCGCGCGAGCCCGAACGCGACTCGGGGGGAAAAAAGGATGTTGGCGCTCAGGCACCCGAGAATCGTCGCGGCCACGCATGCCGTGAAGGCTTGCCCGGCCCGAAGCCCGAACATCTCCGACGCCGCGAGCCATCCGATTCGGACGACGCCTTTCATCTTGTCCACCGAAAGAGCCTTACTATAAATGATATTGGTCATCAAATAAAGCGCCGTGACCGATAAGGTCCCGAGAATGAGCGACCGCGAAATCGTCCGGGACGGGTTCCGCATTTCTTCGGCCGCGCAGTTGACGGCATACCAGCCGTCATAGGTCCAGACTACGGCGAGAAAAGCCGTGCCGAAGGCCGTCCAGGCCGGCCACGGACCGTGCGGAAATGAGAGTAAAGCGTGAGAGGCAGACGACGATTTTCCGAAGGCGAATCCGAGGCCGATGAAGGCCAGTAAAAAAGCGATGCGTCCGACGGTCATGATATCTTGGAATCGGGCTCCGCCCTCGACCCCGAAATAATTGAGGACCGTAAGAACGCCTATCGCGGCGACCGCGACCGCCGGCCCGGCGCTAAGAACGAATATACCGCCAAGACGGGCGAGCGGACGGTCGGGAGATAATCCCGGAAAGACCATTCCGAAATATTCCGCAAATCCCATGGCCAGCGCAGCGATTCCACCGCCGCCGATGATCCAGAAAAACGTCCATCCGTAGAGGAAGCCCGCGCCCTTCCCATAGGCTTCCCTTAGATAGACGTACGGCCCTCCCGACGACGGAAACATCGCTCCCAGCTCGGCATACGCGCTCGCTCCCAAAATCGTCATAACGCCGCCCACGATCCATATCGTCCAAATGAGTCCATGCGATGGTAAGCTCTCCGCCACGATTCCGGTTGTCAAAAAAATTCCGGACCCGAAAACGGACCCGATAACAAGAAAAATACCGTCGGCCAGATTCATTTTGCGTTTAAGTGTCGTCAATTTCGTCTCAATATTTTTATGATATTCTTCCGCCCGTTTCAAGATTATTACTATTTTTATATTACTATTTTCCTATATTATTTATATATATAGTAGCATTTCCATTATTTTAAATATCTATGATTTTTTTTAAATTCTTTTTATGTATTTTCTTTAAGCCTATACATTTTATTTGTTATCAACAAGATATATGGTATGTCGGCCGGCCGACATACAACGTCACGTATTTCTTGATTTTATTCCGCTTTTTTTGTATTTATTACATTCACGGGCTATTTAAAGCCTCGGGTTTCTTCGGAAGTGACTTATTATTAGAGGAGATCTCCGTGATCATAGCCGTCACTAATCAAAAGGGCGGAGTAGGGAAGACGACAACGGCCGTAAACATTTCGGCGGCGCTTGCGTTTTCCGGGCGTCGCGTTTTACTCGTGGACGCCGACCCTCAGGCCCACAGCACGAAATTCTGCGTCAAAGACCCGGAACGGAACGACAAAACTCTTTATGACGTTCTCATGAATCCGGAATTGAAAATCCTAAGCGCCGTGATGAAATCGACCGTTCCCGGCCTCGATGTCGCTATTTCGCGTATGACTATGGCCAAGCTCGAAGCGTCTTTGCTCGGCCAGATTGACGGACATTTCCGTCTTAAAGATATACTCGAAACCGTGCGCGATCGTTATGATTTCATTTTCATCGATACGCCGCCCACGCTCGGCCTAATCACTTTAAATGCGTTCGTTGCGGCCAGCCATATCCTGATCCCCATCCAGTCGTCCTACCTCTGCCTCGAGGGGACGGACGATCTCCTCGAGACCGTCGAAAAAGTCAGGCGGGTCGCGAACCCGGCGCTTCAAATCCTCGGAGTTTTAATTACTCTTCATGATACACGGACGAACATTTCCCGGGACGTTGTCGAAAGGATTCATCTCGTCTTCGGCGAAAAGGTCTTTAAAACGTTCATCTCAAAAAGCGTAAAGCTCGAGGAGAGCCCGGCCTATAAAGAATCGA
>JBGOYP010000146.1:0-6328 GCA_041479785.1 Candidatus Aminicenantia bacterium
GACACCCTCCTTCATCAGCAGCTCGACCAAGGCGGGCCGAAGGTCCGAAGGGGGCTCGTGAGAATACGCTATGACGTCCGGAAAACGATAGTCCTTGCCGACCGTATTCCAGGTGCGAAGACAAAAGACCAGAAAAAGAATGGGGCCCGCAAACAGCGAAATCAGCCAGAGGGAAAACAATATCTTGAGGGTCTTCGCTTTGCTGGCTTCGGCCTCCCGCGCGGCCTTGGCTTGAACGATCGTTTCTTCAACGAAGCGGGCTTCTTCCGCTTTAATGGAGTTCCGGGTGTGCTTGGAAGACGGCACGCCGTGGACGAGTCCCGATGGCCAAGCCATCCGGACTTCAAGAAATTGACCGCCCCGCAAATTCGACGCCGTAAAGCGCGCCGTCCGCTCGTCCAGGATCTCGGCATATCCCGACAACGGGCCGTGGCCGTAAACAAGGATGTCACTCCTGTTCGCGACCGGTTCGGGAAGCTGGACCACGACGAGGGCGTGTCCCGTCGGTTTACCCCAGCCGCTCCCGACCGCCTGCCAGTAGAGTTCGGTCACGTCCGGGTAGCTGACAACCCCGCCCCGGACCCGGTAATGGATGTGAAAAATCCGCCGCTCGTTGCGGGCCGAGTAAAACCATTTGGCCGTTAAGCGGCCTTGAGCGTTGCCGGTTTCCGTTCTTAGCCCGCCGCCCTTTTCGTCCCGGATGGCGAATTCCTCGACCGCGACCTTATAAGAATAGCCTTGACGGTCTACGCGAAGCGGTATCCAGAGATCCGCCCAACTGAACGAGCCTCGGAATTCGTAGGTCCGGTATTCGTCCACGGTAAACGAGCCGTCCCGGGCGACCTGGATTTCGACCCGAACGTCCGGAAAATAGTAGTTCTTCGTCTCGGCCGCGCCGGTGGGCCGGGCCGGGCCGGCTAAGCCCAGGGCGATAAAAACGACAAGAGGAAAGAATCGGCGGTGTTTATTGAGCATGCGTCCCTGGCCCTCATCCATATTATATCTAACCCGGACCGATTGACAAAGACCGTCGATTTTAATACTTTTCTCAACACATGACGTCCTCATCTCACTCGAAAGGATGGAGGGTATGAACGCAAAATTCAGGCTCGGCGCTATGATGTTTCTCCAGTACGCCATTTGGGGTTCTTGGGCTCCCGCCTTATCGGCCTATCTCCAGAACAACCTCGGCTTCAACGGATGGGAGCTCGGCATCGTTTTCAGTCTGCTTCCGCTGGCGACGATCATTTCTCCCTTTGTCGGAGGCCAGTTTGCCGACCGCTATTTTCCGACCCAAAAGGTCATTGCTATCCTCCAACTCCTCGGCGGCGTCATCCTGATCCTTATCGCCAACATCACGACATTCGCGGCGATGATGTGGGTCATGCTTCTTTACTGCCTGATTTATGCGCCTACGCTCGCTCTAACCAACTCCATCGCGTTCATCAACCTGAAGAACTCGGAGAAGGAATTCGGCGCCATCCGGGTCTGGGGGACGATCGGCTGGATCGCCGCGGGCTGGGCTCTGGCCGGTTGGCGCATGCTGGCCAAATCGCCCCAGGGTATCGCCATGAAAGGCGATACCCTCATTTTAGCCGGGGTCTTTTCCCTCGTTATGGGCGTTTTCTCCTTCGGCCTGCCCCACACGCCGCCGCAAAAAGAAGGGGCGAAGCCATGGGCGTTCCTCGAGGCCCTCAAGATGTTCAAGGACCGGAGATTCGCCATCTTCGCCGCGATCTCGTTCGTCGTGGCCACAGAGCTTCAATTCTATTACGTCCTGACGTCTCCCTTCCTCACCTCGACGGCCATCGGCGTCAGCCAGAAATATGTTTCGGCCGTCATGACCATCGGCCAGATCGCCGAAATTTTTGTCATGGCCTTCATGCTGTCGTGGGCCCTCCGGAAGTTCGGGATGGGGAAAACGATGACCCTGGGCATCCTGGCTTGGCCGATCCGCTACATCGTCTTCGTCATCGGCACGCCGCCATGGTTGGTGATCGCCTCCCTCGCCCTCCATGGATTCTGTTACGTTTTCTTTTTCACGGCGGCTTACATCTACGTGGACAGCATCGCTCCCAAGGATATCCGGCACTCCGCCCAGGGGTTGATCGCGACGATCATCCTGGGTTTCGGCAACTTCGTGGGCAGTCTTTTCTGCGGTTGGATCCAAAAGATTTTCACGGTCGAGTCCCTGGATGCCGCCGGCAACGCCATCAAGACGATCAACTGGAGGGGTACATTCCTTATTCCAACCGCGCTAACGCTTCTCTGCCTTATCATCTTCATGTCTTTTTTTAGGGATAAGAAATCCGCCCAGACCGCCTGACCGGAAAAGCGGAATGAGCATAAAGGGGTCGTCCATGAGCAAAAAGCAACAGCTCGGCATCGGCATCATCGGCGGGGGATTCATCGCCCGGTTTCACATCCGTTCCTGGGTCGGAGTCCGGGACGCCGATATTCTGGGCGTCTTCGACCCGGACGAAAAACGGGCCAAAGAGGCCTGCGCTTTGGTCCGGTCGCTCGGTGTCGGAAGCGCAAAGCCGTACAAATCCATCACCGACATGATCGCCGACCCGGCCATAGACGCGCTTTGGATCGGCTCGCCCAATTACACGCGCGTCGAAGTCATGGAAGAGATCGCCCACGCCGTTCTCAAGGGCAAAGGCCGACTCGTCGGTGTCGCGTGTGAAAAACCGCTCGGCCGGAACGTCAAAGAGGCGAGCCTTATGCTGGAACTGGCGAAGAAGGCGAACCTCCTCGACGGCTATCTCGAAAACCAAGTCTTCGCGCCGGCCGTCACGCGCGGCAAGGAGATCGTCTGGGCGCGCGGCGCGGCCATCGCCGGACCACCCTACCTAGCGCGTGCGGCCGAAGAGCACAGCGGTCCGCACATGCCCTGGTTTTGGGAAGGCTCGCTCCAGGGCGGAGGCGTGCTCAACGACATGATGTGTCATTCGGTCGAAGAAGCGCGGTTCATGCTCACGCCGCCGGGCGCGCCGCGCGAAGTCCTCACGCCGACGAATGTCACGGCACATATCAACTGTCTTAAATGGCAGACGCCGCATTACGCGAAAATCCTGGCTGCCAACAGCGGCGGCCAGACGGATTATCTCAAGCGGCCGGCCGAGGATTTCGCCCGGTCCCTCGTCGAATATAAGGACAAAACGGGCCAGACCTACATCGTCGAGACGACGACCTCGTGGTGCTACGTCGGGGCCGGGCTGCGCCTGACCCTGGAACTGCTGGGGCCCGAATATTCCCTTCAGATCAACACGCTCGACGCCGGACTCAAGGTCTTTTTCAGCCGCCAGGTCAAAGGCAAGGCGGGCGAAGACCTGGTCGAGAAGCAGAACGCCGAGATCGGTCTGATGCCGGTCGTCGCCGACGAAGCGACCGAGTACGGTTATATCGCCGAGAATCGGCACATGGTCCAGTCTTTCCTGAAGGGCGTCCGTCCGGCCGAAAACTTCAGCGACGGCTTCAACGTCACCGAACTCCTGATGACGGCCTACATGAGCGCCGAGAAGGGCAAGACCGTCGCTTTCCCGCCGCCGGGCCTCGAGAATTACGTCCCGGCCGTCGCTAAGGGGACATGGAATCCGAAAAAATAAGGAGGAAGAATGAATAAAAAGAACGCAATCCTCACCTCATCTCTTTTCGGTCTCTGTTTGATTTCGCTTATATCTTCCGGACAACAACAAGCGCCGCAGCAAGCCGCCCCGATGCAGATCCGGCACATCTCGCCCGAGCTCGAGAAATACGTCGCGACGATGAACTATAAGGACGTCCGGATCAAGAAATTTCCGTTTGCCTCGGAGGCTTACACCTTCCGCAGGTTCACCTTCGCCGAGACCCTGATCAAACTCAAGGAGCTCGGAGTCGGGGCCGTCGAAGCCTATGACGGGCAAGCTCTGTCGGCCGAACTCCCCGGAGCCGGGTTCAATCCGAACATGACTCCCGAGCAGATGGCTAAAGTCAAGGACTGGCTCAAGTCGTCCGGCGTAACGCTCTACGGCTACGGCGTCGTCGATATCGGCCGGACCGAGGAGAGCATGCGCAAGGTCTTCGACTTCGCCCGTAAAATGGGCATCCGGGTCATCGTCTGCGAGCCGGCCGACGACGACTTTACCCTGCTCGAGAAAATGGTCAAGGAATACAACATCAAGATCGCCATCCACAACCATCCGCCCGGGTCCAAGTACAGCCAGCCCGAGACGGTCTTCAGCCACGTCGATGGCAAGGACCCGCGCATCGGCTCATGCGCCGACAGCGGCCACTGGATGCGGGGATGGAACGACCCGCGCGAAGCGTTCAAACTCCTCGAAGGTCGCATCCTCGACGTCCACCTGAAGGACCGGAGCGATTTCGGCACGGCCAAAGGGGTGGACGATACGCCCTGGGGCGCCGGCAAGGGAACGATCCGTGACCTGCTGGCCGAGCTGACCCTCCAGGATTACGACGGCTACTTGACGATGGAATATGAAAACCAGGCCGAAGTCGGCGACCCGCTGCCCGCGTTCCGGAAGAGCATCGATTACGTCAAAAGCATTACATACTACGAAGGCTACGAGCGCATTTTCCGTCCGAACAAACAGGGCTGGAACCACTATGGCCCGGGCTATTTCGAGGTCGACCCGAAGACGGGGGTCCTGAAGGGCCAAGGCGGCATGGGCTTGCTTTGGTATAGCGTCAAGAAATACAAGGATTTCGTCCTCGAGTGCGATTTCAAATGCTCGACAAAGGAAACGAATTCCGGAATCTTCCTTCGCGTCCCGGACGTCCCGACGAGCGACGATTATATCTACCACTCCTTCGAGATCCAGATCTATGACGCAGGAGAAGGCATCCACAAAACCGGAGCCGCTTATGACGTCGAGGCGCCTAAGATGAGCGCCTTCCTCCCGACGGGAGAATGGAACCACATTAAGATCGAGTTCCGGGAAAAACACTTGAAGATCGAATTGAACAACACGCTTATCATGGATTGGGATGCCAAGCCGGGCGGGAAGGTCAAGGACTTCGCCCTGGAAGGCTACGTGGGATTCCAGAACCACGACAGCCAGTCGCCGCCGTATTTCCGGAATATTTATATTAAGGAATTGTAAGCAGAATTTCTCTTTCTGTTCTTATCCAGCCTCCAGGCTGAACTCGGGCATATCGAACCAGAAGCCCGACCCGCTGACGGAATCGATTTCGGCCTGAACGATGGCCTTATGGCCTTCCTCGATCTCGACAAAACGCTCGAACAGCGTCTGCCCCTCGGGAGGAAGCTCCCGGACCATTTTTTGATAGAACCCGCTCGTTTCGATTTCGACCTGGAGCGCCTGACGCAGGAGCCGGACCTCGGACTCCCGATCGGTTGCCGTGATCTTCCCTTTGAGCGTCTTGACCGCGGCCTCGATCTTGTCCTTGGAAGGAACGACGGTGTTCAGCCGGGTTGGCGTCACGTGGCCGGTCGTCTTCCATTCCTCGAGCTTCTTCTTGAGGTAATCGACGTGCGTGACCTCGTCGTTGGCCAGCGCCTGAAAGACTTTCTTTCCCGTCGGATTCTGAGTGCCGTTCGTTGCTTCCCGATAAACATGGACGACCTGGCCTTCATATTGAAGGGCCGTTTTGATGGCTTCTTCGATGTTCATGTTGACCTTCGTCCTCTCTTGTTAAATATAGTAGCGTTGGAATTTACCACAGGGCCCGAGAAAAATCAAAAAGCGTTATTTCAAGAATAGCTCGATCACCGGGACTTCGACCCTGGGTTTTTTGACGGGCAGGCGCAAAACAACGGCGCCGCGTCCCGCCGGCGTCTGCTCGCCCGGCATGAATCCCATGTAACCTAGATCTCGCGGCGATGTCGCGTCGCGGAAGGGAATCTCGGACGCATCATTCAGAAGCTGGGCAAATTTCACTTTGCCGCCGAAGCCGTCGAGAATGAGCGTTCCCGGCGGCCATTCCAGGACGTGGACGTAGAGCCGGTTGGCTTCGGGATTGTAGGTCAGCAGACAGTTCGCCGGCTTTGGAAATTCCGGAGGAGCTTCGGTGCAGCCATAAATCGACCGGCCGTTCACTCTCATCCAAGCGCCGATGCCGGCCAGCCGGTCCGACGCCCGCTCGTCGAACGTGCCTCGAGCCGTCGGCCCGACGTTCAGCAGCAGATTACCGCCTTTGCTCACGATCTCGATAAGCATGACGACGAGCTGCCGGACGCTTTTCCAGGTCGCTTCGTCCCGATGATAACCCCAGGACCCGCTGAGTGTTTGGCAGGCTTCCCACGGGACTTTGACGCCGTTCATCCTGACCCACTCACGCGGCATGAACTGCTCGGGTGTCCGGA
>JBGOYP010000147.1:0-6274 GCA_041479785.1 Candidatus Aminicenantia bacterium
ATGTCCCGCGCGTATCCCCCCGCGAACACGACGGCGACCGGGATCTTCAGCCGCCGCGCCCCTTCGATGACGATCCGGTCCCGCTCCGCCAGCCCGTCCTTGCTCAGGGACAACCCGCCGAGCTGGTCGCCTTCGAGCGGGTCGGAGCCCGCGAGATAAAAAACCAGGTCGGGCCGGATCGTCCGGTAGAGCCGCGGAAAATTCTCGCGCATCGCGGCCAGGTATTTGTCGTCGCCGTCGCCCGACCAGAGCCCGACGTCCACCGAGCTCGAAGGTTTCTCGGCGGGATAGGCGTCCATCTGATGGATGGAGAACGTGAACGCGTAATCCGCCTTGGCGAAAATCGCGGCCGTTCCGTTGCCTTGATGCACGTCGCAATCCACGACCATGGCTTTCCGGATCAGCTCCTCCCGCCGCAGCTTTTCGAGAGCGACGGCGACATCGTTGAGGGGGCAAAATCCTTCACCGTGGTCGGGGAAGGCGTGGTGGAATCCGCCGCCGATATGGACGCAAATCCCGTCCTCGAGAGCCTGCCGGGCGGCGAGTATCGTCCCGCCGACATATAACCAGGCGTACTTCGCTATCTCCTCGGAATAGGGAAGCTCGAGCGTCTGGATTTCGCTGTGGGTCAGCCCCCCGCTCTTGAGCTTCTTCAAATATTTCGCCGTATGGACGAGGAGCAGGTCGTCGTCGCTCGCCGGCGTCGGCCGCAGAAAATTGTCCTTCTTCGCCCCGAGCGCGATCAGCCGCTCGAAGATCAGGCGGTACTTTTTGACCGAGAAAACGTGCTTGCCGAGGTCCACCATCCAGTATTCGTCGCTATACACGAACTTGAACGAAAACCGTCTGCCGAGGATGCGGTCAAGAAAAGCCATGGCGGAATCGATAAGCATATCATAGCACCTCACAAAAATAAAAATATGATATAATCTTTCGTTCGTATCGAATCCGGTGTCACACCGCATTCACGACAAGAGAGAATCCTCGACGATATCGGAGGAATCCGGTTCGCGCCGCCGGGTTCGCAGGAGGCCTGAGTGACGGATTACCGTATCGAACGCCACCCCATTCTCACTCCGCCGCCGTCCCAGCCCGTCTCCATCACTTGGAAAGGGCGACCCCTTCAGGCAAAAATGGGCGAAACGATCTCCGCCGCGCTCTTTGCGCACGGCGAAAGAACGTTCAGCTTTCATCAGAAGGACCACGCCCCCCAGGGGATTTTCTGCGCCAACGGCCAGTGCGCCCAGTGCCTGGTCCTGGCCGACGGCCTGCCGGTCAAGGCTTGCATGGAGCTCGTCCGCGCCGGCATGCGCCTCGAGCCCGTCGACGGCCTTCCCGAACTTCCCCGCGTCTCCGGCTCCGTGGAAATGGGCCCGGTCGAGGAGGTCGCCGTTCCCGCGCTCATCATCGGCGGCGGGCCGGCCGGCCTCTCGGCCGCGATCGAGCTCGGCAAGCGCGGCATCGAGACCCTCCTCGTGGACGACAAGCACCGCCTCGGCGGGAAGCTCGTCCTCCAGACGCACCGCTTCTTCGGCTCGTACGACATGGTCTATGCCGGGACGCGCGGCATCGATATCGCGACAAAACTCGAGGCCGAGCTGCGGACGCTTCCCTCGGTCCGGATCTGGCTCCAGAGCACCGCGCTGGCCGTATTCAGCGACCAGAAAGTCGGGATCCTCGCCGATGGAAACCGCTATGTGCTCGTCCGGCCGCGGGTCCTGCTCGTAACGGCGGGCGCGCGCGAAAAATCGCTCGCGTTCCAGGGCGCCACGCTGCCCGGCGTCTACGGCGCGGGCGCCTTCCAGACGATCGTCAACCGGGACCTCGTTCGCTCGTCCGAAAAGCTTTTCATCGTCGGTGGCGGAAACGTCGGGCTGATCGCCGGCTACCACGCCCTCCAAGCCGGGATCCCGGTCGTCGGCCTGGTCGAAGCCCTGCCCGAGTGCAGCGGCTACAAGGTCCACCGGGACAAACTGGCGCGGTTCGGCGTTCCGATCTACACGTCCCACACGGTCCTGAGCGCGAACGGCCGGGACGAGGTCGAATCGGTGACCATCGCCCGGCTCGACGACAAATGGCGGCCGATTGCCGGCACCGAGCGGTCGTTCGAGTGCGACACTGTGCTCATCGCCATCGGCCTCGACCCGGTCAACGAGTTCTTCCTCAAGGCGCGGGAATTCGGCCTGACCGCGTTCGCGGCCGGCGACGCCGAGGAAATCGCGGAAGCCTCCGCGGCCATCTTCTCGGGGAAAATCAAAGGACTCGAGGTCGCCCGCGCCCTCGGCCACGACGTCGGCGAAATCAAAAAAGAATGGTATGACACGGCCGAAATCCTCAAGTCGCGGCCGGGCCTGACCACGCCCGAGGAATATCCGGCCGAAGAGAGCGGCGTCTTTCCCCTTCTCCACTGCGTCCAGGAAATCCCATGCGACCCATGCACGACGGTCTGCCCGCGGGACCTCATCCATATCCATTCGGACGACATCCGCTGCCTGCCCTGCTTCGAGGTCCCAGACCCGGCCAAGGGCTGCACCGGCTGCGAAAAATGCGTCACGATCTGCCCGGGCCTGGCCGTCTCGCTCGTCGATTACCGAAAGGACCCCGAATTTCCGACCGTGACACTGCCCTACGAGTTTCTCAAGGACAGCATCGAGACCGGCGACCGGGTCACCGTCCTCGACACCGAGGGCCGCGAGCTGGGCAAGGTCGAAGTCACCGGCGTCCGGGCGATCAAAGCGAACGACCGGACCGTCCTAGTCAAGCTCAAAACGCCCAAGGCCATCGCCAAAAAGGTCGCGGGGCTCCGCGTCCAGGAGGGCGACGTAACGAAGCCCATGGCCCGGTATATCGAACGGACCGCGGACGATACAATCGTCTGCCGCTGCGAGCGCGTAACCGCGGGCGAGGTCCGCGCCCTTATACGCCAGGGTTCCCGCGACATCAACGAAATCAAAGCCGTAACTCGGGCGAGCATGGACTCGTGCGGCGCGAAAACGTGCACTCCGCTTATCCACCGCCTCTTCCATGAGGAGGGCGTTTCCGAAAAGGACATCGTGGACCAGCCCTTGCGTCCTCTGTTCATGGAGGTGCCGCTCGGCACGTTCGCCGGATGCGACGGCGGGCCGGAGGCGAAGCGATGACCGCCTCGAAAAACTACGACGTCGTCATTATCGGCGCGGGAAGCGTCGGCACGCCGGCGGCCATGTTCATGGCCCACGCCGGGCTCCGGACGCTCGTCCTCGACGGGAACCCGAGCGCCGGCCAGGGCTCAAACAAACACGCTATCGGCGGCATGCGCGCGACGCACTCCGACCCGGCCAAGATCCGCATCTGCCTCCGGTCCCTCGAAATTATCGACACGTGGCAAGAGCGCTACGGGGACAATATCGAATGGCGGAAAGGCGGCTACGCCTTCGTCGCCTACGACGGCGCCGAGGAACAGCCGCTTAAAGAGCTCCTCATCACGCAAAAGCAGCTCGGGCTCAACATCGACTGGCTGGATAAAAAAGAAATCCTCGAAGTCATGCCCGACCTCAATCCCGACGGATTGTTAGGCGGAACGTATGCGCCCGATGACGGCCACGCCTCGCCGCTCCTCGCTTCGCACGCGTTCTTCACGCATGCCCGGCGGGCCGGCGCCGAGTTCCGTTTCAACGAGCGCGCCACCGGCCTCGTCATCGAGGGCGGGCGGGTCCGCGCCGTCAAAACCGAGCGCGGAACGTACGGGGCCGGCGTCGTCATCAACGCCGCGGGCGCCTGGGCGTCCGAAGTCGCGAGGTACGCGGACGTCGACGTCCCCGTCCGGCCGGATTCGCACGAGGGCGCCGTGACCGAGCCCGTCGCCTATTTCCTCAAGCCGCTCGTCGTGGACATCCATCCGGCCGATTCATCGGCGAATTATTACTTCTTCCAGCACGCCACCGGCCAGGTGATCTTCTGCATCACGCCCAACCCGAGCATCTGGGGTTTCGATACGCGCGAAACAAGCTCATTCCTGCCCATGGTCGCCCGCCGCATGGTGAACATCATGCCCCGGCTCAAGAACCTGCGTGTCCGGCGGACGTGGCGCGGCCTCTATCCCATGACCCCCGACGGCGCGCCGCTCGTCGGCTGGGCCCGCGAGGTCGAAGGGCTGCTGCTCGCGGTCGGCATGTGCGGGCAGGGATTCATGATCGGCCCCGGCCTCGGCGAGATGCTCGCCCATATCGTCAAGGGCGACCTTGCGGAACGCGACCGCGACATTATAAAATACTTGTCGCCCTATCGTAAATTCGAGGGCATGGAAAAACTCAAATAACGGATAGGAAACGACGCATGCTCTGCCGGCGTCCCGCCGTAATTTTCGTTCTATGGCTGGCCGCCGTCTGCGCGGCGAGCGGTTTCCCGGCGTCCGACAATCCGACACGCCCCGAATTCCCGCGCATCAAGAAAGATAAATTAGGCCGGACGTGGGCCGCCCGGCAATGGCAGGCGAACGGGAACGAATATTTATCCGTCGGCCGGTTGACCCCCGGCGGCGTCTTCGAAGAATGGGCCGCGTTCGCGACGTCCGGCGAAATCCTTTCCCCCGACTTGGACATTGACTCAGAATCGAAGCCCTGGCTGATCTGGGTGGAATACTCCCGCGGCGAATACTCCGGCGGCGAGTACTCCCGCGGCGAGTATCGGGTCCGCGCCGCAGGCTCCGGTGTGAGCGATTCGCAGGTCATCAACGGCCCCTTCACGGCCTCCGCCCTCAGCCCCTCGATTTGCGCGGGCGCGCGCGGCGAGGTCTGGGCTTTTTGGACGGGCCGCGACAACGGCCGCGACGAAATATTCGGCTCACTATATCGAAACGGCGTCTGGTCCGGGCCTTTTAAACTCGACGCCGACGATCGCCGTCCCCATATCCGGCCGTCGGCCGCCATAGACGGGAAAGGCCGCCCGCGCGTCGTCTGGTCAGCCTACGACGGAGAGGATTACAAAATATACTCGGCCGCCTGGAACGGCGCGCGCTGGCTGCCGGAAGAAAAAATCTCGGCGGGCCAAGCCTCCGGCCTCGTGCCGGCCGTGACGTTCCTGAACAGTGTGATTCCCGTAATTGTCTGGAACCGCGTTTCGGGCGGGATGTCGGAGCTCTGGGCACGGGTGAAATTCGGTCCGGCGTGGAGCTCCGAAGTCCCGCTCGTCCAAGATTTGGCAGGGCCGGTCCGTGACCTGACGCTCGAGTCGTCCGGCGACAGGTTCGCGGCGACGTGGGACTCCGGAGAAGGGACCATATCACGGTCGTTCTCCCTGTTCGATTGCCTCATCGGCTCGAACAGCCCGACGAACCTAAAAAGCATGGCCGTCGCCGCGCCAGCCGCCCGCGACGAGAACCAATATGTCGCCTTCGGGGACAGTATTACATATGCCAACGGCGACGGATACGTCCCTAAGCTCGAAACGCTTCTCGCCCAGCGCTATGGAACGGCCCGAGTCTGGAACGCCGGCGAGGGCGGTGAAATCACCGCCGTCGGGCTGGCGCGCATCGACTCCGTCATCGCCGCGACGTCCTCGAAATATCTTCTTCTGCTCGAGGGCACGAACGATATCACCGACACGCACATCTCCGCCGACACGACCGCCTTTAACCTGGATCAAATGGCGATCCGGGGCCAGAGTGCGGGGATGACGCCCCTGCTATCGACAATAACGCCTCGGAACGACTCATACGGAAACACTCCGTTTTTTCAGAACAAGATCAACGACCTGAACACACGGATCCGGGTCATTACGACCAGCCTGAGCATTTCGCTGGTCGATATGTATCAGGTTTTTTACGATTATCCCGCGGGATCCGGCGGATGGCGATCGCTCCTTCTTCCGGACGGACTCCACCCGAACGACATCGGGTTCACGCTCATGGCTCAGACGTGGTTCTCTTCGCTTAAGAGCTTGAAAAAACCAAAGCCGCCCCTCTCGCCGAGCCTCGATTCGCATCTCGACGCGTCGGAAGAGTTCAAAATCAACGCCGTGTCCTGGCAGGCTAACCCGGACAACGCGGCCGGATTCGTAGCGAATTACAGGATTTACAGGAAAATCGCCGGCCAGGCGGATTCGATGTTCGCTTTCCTGGCTTCGGTCGCGCCGGCGACGTTTCGCTACGAGGACGCGAACCTCGACATCCCGACGAAATATGCCTATCGCGTGACGGGCGTGTCCGCGCCAGGGGACGAAAGCGACCCGACCGCCACCATTATCGAAACGCGGGAATTCATCTTCCCGCCGCTGGACCTCGCCTTGGCGTCGAGGC
>JBGOYP010000148.1:0-6239 GCA_041479785.1 Candidatus Aminicenantia bacterium
CGGGCCATTCAGTCGGCGGAAAAAATGACCTCGGGCGAGATCCGCGTCTCCGTCTCGCGCTTCTTTTGGGGACGCATCCGGCCGGCCGCGGAACGGGCGTTCACCAGACTAGGTATGACTAAAACGAACGACCGGAACGGCATTCTCTTTTTTATCGTCCCCGCCCGGCGCCGGTTTGTCGTTCTCGGCGACGAGGGTATTCACGCGAAGGTCGGTCCGGATTTTTGGAAAGACGTGGCGGAGGCGATGTCCGCGGACTTCAAAAAAGGCCGATTTCAGAAAGGTTTGATCAACGGAATCGAAGAGGCTGGGAAACGGCTCTCAACCCACTTCCCCTATAATCCCCGAACGGATAAAAACGAACTTCCCGACGACGTCGACCTCAGATAACGGATTGGGTCCGCTTTCCTCTACGGACCCTACCGGATCTCCAGCGCTTTTTCCATCAGCGGCCGGTATTTTTTCATCAGTTCTTCGTTGATGTCGAGAGGCGGCTTGGCGTCGGCCGGCAGGAACGATTTGTAAGGAAATTTCTTGGTATATTCTTCGAATTCGTCGCGCAGTTTTTTGAGCTCCTCGGATTTCGTGAGAAGGTCGACGGCCGAGGCGGCGATCGCTTTGGCGCCGGCGTTCAGGCCTTTCCAGGCCGTGGACCCATAATTGCAGGCCACCGACGACCAATGGTGGCCGATCGCGCCCGGGACCTGGCCGGGGAACCGGATCGACGCCGTCGGCGTGACCAGGGTCACGTCGCCGACGTCGGTCGAGCCGCCGCCGAGCGACACGCCGCTCGGCGCCCGGAGGGGATCGACTTTCGTCGGTAGGCCGTCTTCCCGCGCCTTCAGCTCTTTTTGGAGAGCCTTGGCGAAGGCGTTTTCCTCGTCCGTCCACAGGGGCATGCCCACGAGCTCGATGTTTTTCTGGATGAGCTCGGCCGCGGCTTTGTTGCTATGGGTCTGGTGGACGGCGGCGACGAAACGGGGCGGGAGAAGCTCGGTGCCCGAGGCGAGCTCGCCGGCCTTGGCGCAGTTCAGGACGCGGGCGTACATGTCTTCGATCCGCTCGTCGCTGTTCCGGACATAATACCAGACGCTGGCCTTGTCGGGGACGACGTTCGGCGCCTGGCCGCCTTCGAGGATCACGTAGTGCATGCGGTAGGCGGGGTCGAGATGCTCGCGGAGAAAATTGGTCGAGACGTCCATGATCTCGACGGCGTCGAGGGCGCTGCGGCCCGCCCAGGCGTTGGCGCCGTGCGCCGTTCTCCCGCGGAACGAAAAAACGACCGAGAATACGGCATTGCCGCCCCGGCCGTAGCTCGTCCCGAAGCCGCTTCCGCTGTGGTTGTCGATGACGGCGTCGACGTCGGCGAACAGCCCGGCCCGGATCATGTGAGGGCGGCTGGCGACGATCTCTTCGGCGGGAGAGCCGAAAACTTTGATCGTGCCCTTGACGCCGTATTTCTCCATGGCCTCCTTGACGGCGATGGCCGCGGCCGCCGCCGCGGTGCACATCGTGTTGTGGCCGCAGCCGTGGCCCGGCGCGCCGTCGACGACAGGGTCCTGCCGGGGGACGCGGCCTTTCTGCGAAAGCATCGGCAGCGCATCGAACTCGCCGAGCAGCCCGATCACGGGCTTGCCCGAACCGTAGCTGGCGATAAACGCGGTCGGCATCCCGGCCACGCCGCGTTCGACCTTGAACCCGGCCTGCTCGAGCGTGTCGGCCAGGAGTTTGGACGAATTGAACTCCTGGAGGCCGAGTTCGGCATACGACCAGATCGCGTCCGAAATGCGGCCGAACCGCTCGACGGTCTCGGCCCGGCCGAGCCAATCCAGGACGAGCTGTTTCTCTTTGGCGATTTTAGGCTTGGCGGCCGTCCCTTGCGGGATGGTCAGCGCCGGAACGACCAGGACCATGAGAACGGCGACGAGGGCCTTCGTCCAAATTTTTCGCATCCTGCTCCTCCTTGGTTCTTGGAAGGTCCTTCCGACGGCGCCGGCCCCCCGCGGGAAGGACTCGGCTCGCTCGAGGGCCTCTGTCGTCTGAAGAGACTTAAGTTATATCACCTTTGGAGGCATGTCAATCCGGGCCCGGAAGAAAAAACCGCTTGACAGGATGGCGTATTTTCTCTAGTATGACTCTTTAGTTTATTTCTGACTTGAGAGTCGAAAATGAGCATTAAAGAACGCCGGGAACGCGAAGAGCAGTCCCGGCTGGCGGCGATCCTGGTCGCAGCGGAATCGGTTTTCATTGAAAAAGGGTACCACAGCGCCCGCATGGATGACATCGCCGAGACGGCCGAACTCGCCAAGGGGACGCTCTACTATTATTTTAAAAGCAAGGACGAGATCTACCTCCTCCTCCTCCAGCGAGAAGCCCGCAAGGTGCATGAGGAGGTCCGCCGACTGATCTCGGAGTCGTCGTCGTTCCTCGAAATCCTGGAGAAAGCCTTCAACTTCTACCTCGAATACTTCGACCGGAACCCCGGTTTCCTCAAGATGTTCCTTCCCTGTATGTGCGGTTTCGTCCGGTTCGAGGACGCGGGCGCCGTCAGGGACTCGGTCCGGACTTACGGTGACCACGCGGGATTCATCCGGGCGGCCTTGCGGAAGACCATCCGGAGGGAAGGCTTGCCCTTCAAACTCGAAGACCTCGAGAAGTTCGTCCAGACGATGCAAATCGGGATCAGCCTGATGCTTCTTGAGAACCGCAAGGCCGAAGCCCGGGCGGCGGTCAAGTTCTTTCTCGACCTTATCAAGCATGTCATGGAGGAATCGTCATGAAAAGACGGGGACGGACACTCATCGCCCTTGGATTCGTCTTAGGCGCGGCGGCTGCGGCCGGCCAGGACCGACTGACGCTCAAGGAGGCCGTCGACCTCCTACTGAAAAACAACCTGCAGGTCCGGATCGCCGACGAATCCGCGGCCGGCGCCGAAATCAAGATCAAGGAAAGCAAAAGCTTATACTGGCCCCAGGTCAGCGTCGCGGGAAGTTACGCCCGGATGAGCCTGATCAGTGAAATGTCCATGCAGTTCCTGGGCCAGACCTACAATTTCAAGTTCGGGCTTCCGAACAACTACAACATGCAGGCCTCGGTCGTGGGGCAAGTGTTTAACTGGGGCCGGACGGCGAGGACGGTCGAACTGAGCAAGGCCGGCTGGGACCTGGCCCAGGACGGCGTGGCCATGACCAAACACGCGCTCTCGTATCAGGCCGTCCCGTTATTCTTCGGGACGGTGTTCTTTAAGGAAGCCCTCAAGGTCGTGGACGAAACCCTGAAATCCTTCGAGAAAAAATTGGACATCATGACCGAACGATATCAGGCCGGGTTGGCTTCGAGTTTCGACATCGAGCTTGTTCGGGTCCAAGTCAGCGGCCTCCGGTCCCAGAGGCTTGACTTTCTGAACAACATCGCCAAATTTCGGCTCGCCTTTAATACCTTGGCCGGCCGGGACGCTGACGCGCCGTTCGAGCCGGCCGCGGGCCTGGAGTTCGAGGCCACGTCCTTCCAAGCCGAGGCGCTTGTCAAGGAAGCGCTGGAGCATCGCCTCGAATTTCAGCAGGTCCGGCACCAGATGGACCTCGGCCGCGCCTCGCGAGACCTTGTCAAGACGGCTGACAAACCGACGGTCGTCGCCGGATTCAACTATCAATTCCGCAACGGATTCATGCCGGACATGGAAAAGATCCAGGGAAACTGGACGGCGACGTTGTCCGTGTCCTATCCCGTCTTCGACGGCTTGCGGACGGCCGCCCAGGTGGCCCAGGCCGAATCCAGCCTGAGAGCCATCGAAATCCGGAAGTCCGATGTCGAGCGGAACATCGCTCTCGAGATCGAGACTTCCCTCGCGGACGTGAAAACCACCGAGCTGAAGCTCGAGATCGAAAGAACGAGAACCCAGCAGGCCGAGGACGCGTTGCGGATCGCCGAGGAGCGCTACCGGAACGGCCTTCTCAGCGCCACCGACCTGATCGACGCCCAGAACGCGCTCGAAAACGCGCGCCTGAACGTTTTGCAGCTGGTCTATAACCATACCTTGGGACAATACAATTTGTTCCGTTCCTGTGGGAGGACATTATGAAAATCGGAAGACTCCTGATCATCCTGGTCCTGGTCGTCCTGGTCGCGCTCGTCGGGTATCGGGCGAGCCAGAACATCCAAGCTAAGAAAAAAGCTATGAATCAGCCTCCGCCCGAGACCGTTGTTCCGGTGGAAGTCGTTCGGCCGCGTCCCCTGGAGATCTCCGAAAAAATCCACGCCGTCGGCGGCATTCAGGCGGACTCCGAGGTCTCTCTTTTTTCGAAGGTAGGGGGCAAGATCGCTAATAACCTGGTCAAGATGGGAAGCGCGGTCCAGCCCGGACAGGTTGTCGCCATCGTCAACCGCGACGAGGTCGGCTACGATTACAAACCTTACGAAGTCAAGAGCGACGCGAAAGGCGTCGTCGCCCGGATCCTGTTGAATCCCGGGGCCTCGGTCAACCCCAATTCGCCGATCATGAACCTCGTCGATATCGACGTCGTAAAAGCCGTCGCCGCGGTGGACGAGAAAAAAATCCGGTTTATCGCGATGGGCCGGAGCGCCGTCGTGACCCTCGAAGCCTATCCCGGCGAAGTCTTCCCCGCCCGGGTCACGAATATCAGCCCCGTCGGCAACGCCGTCAACCGGACGATCGACGTTGAACTGAGCATCGACAACCCTAGCCATCGGGTCAAACCGGGGATGTACGCCGAGGTCGAATGGACGATCAGTCAACGCCGGGCGACCGTCGTCCCGCTTGCGGCCGTTGTCGACCGGGGCGGGCAGAAATATGTGTTCCTCGAAGCGAACGGTCTGGCCCGGATGACGGCCGTCCGTCTGGGAACCGTCGTCGGAGACGTGGTTGAAATCCTCTCGGGCCTGAAGGGCGACGAGCTCATCATCACCACGGGCGCGGGCCTGCTCAACGACAACGATAAGGTCAAGGTCGTGGAGCGGACGTCCTCCGCCGACTAAAAAAAGGTCCCGCCATGAGAATCGCCGATATTTCGATCAAGCAGCCCGTCTTCATCACCATGGTCATTCTCTCCCTGGTGGTGGTGGGGATCCTGTCCTACTCCCGGCTCGGCGTCGACCTGATGCCCGACATCTCGCTACCGTACGTCGCCGTCCAGATCGCCAACCCCGGCGTCGGCCCCGAGGAAATGGAATCCCAGGTCACCAAGCCCATCGAGGACACCCTGAGCACCATCAACGGTATCGACAAGATCAGCTCGACGTCGGCCGAAGGCGTGTCGGTCGTTCTGGCGGCGTTCGTCCTGGAGAAGGACGCCCAGCTCGCCGCGACCGAGGTCCGGGAAAAGGTCGCCGCAATCCGGAACACGCTCCCCCGTGAGATCATCGAGCCTGTCATCAACAAGTTCGACCCGTCGGCCTCGCCGATCATCTCGTTCGCCATACTAAGCAAGAGCGGACGCCTGAGCCTTCCGCAGGTTCGCGAGTTCGTGGACGACAAAATCAAAGTCCAGATCCAGCAGGTGGACGGGGTCGGGTCGGTTGACCTCATCGGCGGCCTGGAGCGGGAGATCCAGGTCGAGGTGAGCCTGGAGAAAATGAACGCCCAGGGCATCTCCATCGCCCAGGTCACGCAGGCCATCCGGAGCGAGAACCTCAACCTGCCGGCCGGCCGCGTCACCGAGAAGACGCAGGATTTTCTGCTGCGGACGAAGGCCGAGTTCCGGAGTCTGGATGAGATGATGGCCATTATCGTCGCCAACGTCGGCGGAATGCCGGTCTATTTGAAGGACGTCGCCGCCGTCAAGGACGACTTCAAGACGAAGCGGACGATCTCGCGGATCAACGCTCAGGAATGCGTTTCGCTCATCGTCCAGAAGCAATCCGGGACGAACACGGTCAAGGTCGCGGACCAGGTCAACCGGATGATCGCCGCAATAAAAACAGCGAATCCCGACCTCGACATCCGGACGACGACGGATTCGTCGCTGATGATCAAGGACTCGCGCGATGACGTTATCAACACCCTGATCCTCGGCATCCTCTTCGCGGGGATCGTCGTCCTTTTTTCCTTCGGCGACCTCCGCAATACGCTCATCACCGTCGCGGGCTTGCCGGTCTGCATCATCGCCGCTTTCGCCGTCATGGCCGTTCTCGGATACACGGTGAACATGATCACCGTGGTGTCCCTGAGCCGATCGGTCGGCCTCCTGAGCGACGACGCGATCGTCGTTCGCGAAAATATC
>JBGOYP010000149.1:0-6221 GCA_041479785.1 Candidatus Aminicenantia bacterium
CACCATCCTCCTCCGGCCGTCGTCCCAAGTCCCGATCACATCGATCCTTCTAGGCGAAATCATCCAGGACGCGGGTGCGCCTGCGGGCGTGGTTAATGTCATCCCCTCGGGTTATCGGGACGCGGAGCCGTTGCTCACCGACGACCGGATCAAGAAAGTGACGTTCACCGGAAGCGCCGACATCGGTTGGGAACTCAAAAAGAAAGCCAATCGGAAAAAAGTGACTCTCGAGCTCGGCGGAAACGCGGCTCTCATCGTCGAGCCGGACGCCGACCTCGGCTATGCCCTGGACCGGGCCGTAACCGGGTCGTTTTCATACGCCGGACAGATCTGCATCTCGGTCCAGCGCATTTATCTCCAGGACAAAATTTACGACCGGTTCCTCGCCGATTTCGTCGAAAGAACGAAAAAGCTCAAGCTCGGCGATCCGCTCCTCGAAGACACCGACGTCGGGCCGATGATCGACGAGGAGTCCGCCCGGAAGATCGAGGAATGGACCGAGGAGGCGCTGGACCATGGCGCGCATCTTGTCTGCGGCGGCCGGCGGACGGGGACGATGTTCGAGCCGACGGTCCTGACGGACGTCCGGCCGGAGCTTCGGATCTCCTGGCTCGAAGCGTTCGCGCCGATCGTCTGTATATGCCGTTATCGCGAATTCGACGAGGCCCTCGCCGCCGCGAACCATTCCCTCTACGGCCTCCAGGCCGGCGTCTTTACCCAAAATCTCAACAAAGCGTTCCAAGCCTACGAAGCGCTCGATGTCGGCGGAGTCATCATCAACGACATCCCCACGTTTCGCATCGACCATATGCCCTACGGCGGAGTGAAGCAGTCTGGGTTCGGCCGCGAGGGCGTCCGCTATGCGATGGAGGATATGACCGAGCTCAAGCTCATGGCGCTCAACCTCAGCTGAGAAAAAAGCAGAAGGGCACGCTCGGCCGTACGTTCGGCCGTTCCTGACAGCGAGCCGCACCGGAGATACTCTCGTTTTCGTGGTGAGAGAGCCGGTCAGAAAAGGCGGACGCGGGCGCCGACATTAGAATCTTTTAATCGCGTCCTAATCTTCCTTTAAACCCTATTCGGATATGCTGACGGCGACCGCCCAAAGGCGTCCTCCGCGGACCGCGGGGCGGCGAAATTCCCTGACCCGGAATCCAGCGATTCCGGGACGAAGGAGTCGCGCATGAAGAAAGCCGTTTGGATAGCGATTCTCATCCTGGCTATGGGCGTCGTGCCGGCTCCGGCCGTGTCCGCCGCTCAGGAACGGGATGACGACCAGGCTAAAATCGCAAAACTCGACATGGCCGAGATGAAAAAATTGGCGCCCAAGGTCTTTATTGATTTCGAAGACGGCGACCAGGATTATATCCGGACCGAAATCCCGTTCATCAACTATGTCCGCGACCGGAAAGAGGCCGACGTCCATGTCCTGGTCACGACCCAAGACACGGGAAGCGGCGGGACGGAATACACGATGGCCTTTATTGGACAGGGGAATTACGCGAACATCAACAGCACGCTGATCTACGCCTCCCAAAAAACGAACACGGAAGAAGAGGTCCGCCGCGGCTATGTCGCCGTGATGAAAATGGGCCTTCTCCCCTTCGCCGCCAAGACCCCCATCCGGGATATGATCGATGTCTCGTTCAAGCAGAAGGTTAAACCGACGGACGTCGTTGACCCCTGGAAATTCTGGGTCTTCAGCCTGAGCGTTGGCGGCGAATTCAACCGGGAATCCCAGACCAAATCCGACTCATTCAATTTAAGTTTTTCGGCGAACAAAGTGACGCCCGACATCAAGCTTCGGATGGGACTTGCCGCGGTCTACCAGAACGACGAATTCAAATATGAAGAGGACGGAGTTGCCGAAACGATCACCAGCACGTCCGAAAGCCTGGATTTCAGCGGGGTGTTCGTCAAGAGTCTGGGCGAACACTGGTCGGCGGGTATCGCCCTGGCCATGAGCTCGTCCACGTACAGCAACCTCCGGTTCAAGATCACGCCCGCCCCGGCCATCGAATATGATCTATTCCCGTATTCGGAATCGACTAGGAGACAACTGCGGTTCCTGTATAAAATCGGGTACGAATTCGTGAAATACAGAGACATCACGATCTACGACAAGACCAAGGAAAGCCTCCTCGGCCAATCCCTGTCGGCGACGCTGGAGATCAAGGAACCCTGGGGAAGCCTCTCCTCGTCTCTCGAGGGATCCCATTATTTTCACGATTTCAATTTCAACAGGCTGGCGCTCTTCACCGAGCTCTCCTTCCGGATCTTCAAGGGGCTGGATTTGAACATCGACGGCATGTATGAGCGCATCCGGGATCAATTGTCCCTGCCGGCCCGAGGCGCGAACCGGGAGGAAATCCTCCTGCGGCGGAAAGAGCTGCGCACGGACTATAACCTGTTCCTCCAGGTCAGCCTGAGCTATACGTTCGGCTCGATCTTCAGCAACGTCGTCAATCCCCGGTTCGGAAACTTGGGTGTCCTGCATCACGACGAGGGAGGCTGGGATTGATCCGGTGGTCGAAACTGGCGATTCCGGGGACGTCACGAAGGGCGCACTTCCAATTTGAGGAAACTTTCTTTATGCTTTGATCGAAAGGGAATGCCGATGAGGATTCTGATCGTCGAGGATGACCGAAAGGTCGGGGGTTTCCTGCTTAAGGGCTTGAAGGAGGAACAGTACGCCGTCGACCTCGCCCGGGACGGCGAGGAAGCTCTCGAAATGGCCGAAGTCCATTCCTACGACGTCGTCATCCTCGACCTGATGCTGCCCAAAAAGAACGGCTTCACGGTCTGCCGGGAAATGCGGCAGAACGGCGTCCTTACGCCTATTCTCATGCTTACGGCCAAGGACTCGGTCGAGGACAAAGTCAGCGGCCTGACCGAAGGGGCGGACGATTACCTGACCAAGCCGTTCTCCTTCGAAGAGCTTCTGGCGCGGGTCCGGGCCCTGTTCCGCCGGTCGCAGGATTCCAAGACCCGCGTCCTTAAGGCAGGAGACCTGGAGCTCGACCCGGCCAAGCGGCTGGCCGTCCGGGCCGGAAAAAAGATCCCTCTGACCGGGAAGGAGTATGCCCTTCTCGAATATCTGATGCGGAACAAAGGCCGTGTGGTCAGCGAATCGATGATCGTCGAGCACGTCTGGGACATGAACTACGAAGGGACGAGCAACGTGGTCAATGTCTACATCAATTACCTGCGGAAGAAGATCGACAGCGAGTCCGCGGTCAAGCTCATCCATACGGTCCGGGGACAGGGATATTGCCTGGATGAAAATCGCGAGATTTAGGACGCTCGCGTTCCGGCTGACGATCTGGTACGTCGTCATTCTGGGCCTTATCGTCGCCCTGTGCGGAGCCTTCCTCTATCAGGGATTCAAGAAGGGCCTCCTCGCCGACCTGGACAAGCAACTCCGCGACATCGCCGAACACGTCAGCGAGCACTGGGAACCGCGCGGCGTGACCTGGCCCGAGGCGATCGCCGAAACCGAGGCCGAGTTCCGCGCCCTCCGGCCGTTCATCCAAGCGGTCAAGCTGGCCCCGGGCGGCAACGGCCGGCCCGAGATCGTACATCGGTCACCTCTTGTCCCGGCCGATACGTTCCTCTTCCCGCCAGAACTCTACGCCAAGGCCGAAAGCGCGGATTGGGACCATTTGGTCTACGGGACGGCCGGCTGGACATCGCTCTCCACCTCGCCCCTGCGGGTCGTTCTCTTACCCGTCCGAGGCGAAAACCTCATCCAGGTCGGCGTCTCCCTGGATCACGTCAACAGGGAGCTGGCCCGCCTAACGCTCATCATGATTCTGGCCGGGCTCCTCCTGGTTGCCTTCGCTTCGATCGGCGGCTCGCTCATCATCCGCCGGGCCTTGTCCCCCGTTCAAAGCGTCGTTTATACCGCCCGCCGGATCACCGCCGACGACCTCACCCTTCGCATCGACGCCAAGAACCGGAAGGACGAAATCGGAGAACTGGTCGCGACGTTCAACGACATGATCGCCCGGCTGGACAAATCCGTCCAGAAGATCCGGCAATTTTCAGGAGATGTCTCCCACGAATTACGGACACCCTTGACCATCATCCGCGGAGAGATCGAAGTCATTCTCCGCAAGGAAAGGTCGGGCGAAGAATACCGAACGACTTTGGAGAGCGCTCTCGAAGAGTCCCATCACATGGAAAAGATCATCGACGACCTCCTTTTCCTGTCCCGGATGGAGACCGCCGCGAAGCTGAATTTCAACCAGGATGTGGCCCTGGACGAGGTCCTGTCCCGGGTCCTGGACAGCCGCGGGGCGGCCGCCCGGCAGAAAGGCCTGGCTTTCACGATCGGCCATGCTCTTCCGCTTCGCGTCCGCGGCGACCGGACGCTCCTCGAGCGCCTCGTGACCAATCTGGTCGACAACGCCATCCGGTATACGCCGGCCGGCGGCCGGATCGAAATGGCCCTGGCTAAAGAGGACGCCGCGTCCGTTCTCGAGGTTCGCGATACAGGGATCGGTATCCCCGCGGAATCCATCCCCTTCATTTTCGACCGGTTCTACGTCGTCGACCCCTCCCGGTCCAAAGAGATCGGTGGGTCCGGGCTGGGGCTCTCCATCGTCAAATCCGTGGCCGATCTCCACGGCGCATCCGTCGAGGTCCGCAGCCGTGTCCATGAAGGGACGATATTTGCCGTCCGCTTCCCGGCACGAGAATAGATAAAAGGGCCTCTTCAAAATCAGAACGCCCGGACGAAGGCGCAGCCGAAGATCTTCGGGATCCCCTGGCCGTCCATCCGGACCTCGCCGCGCAGGCAGCAGACCGGCGGCTCGCCGATGGTCAGGCATTTCCGCTCGCCGATGCCCTCGAGGATCCCCGTCTCGTCCTCGAAGAAATAAAAATACTTCAGCCCGCCGTTCGTTTCCTTGCCGCGTGCGTCCACCACCCGGACGACGAGCTCGACCACGTCGCCGGCGCGCTGGCGGAGGTCCTTGATCCGCAGGTCGGGCCGCTTTCCCTCGTAGAGCGCGAGCGGGTCGCCGTCCGGGCTGAAGCCGAGCGACTCGAGGAGCATTTTCGCCTTCTCGCGGCCGTCGAGGTCGGCCGCGACGTCGACCCCGTCGAGTCCCTGGAAATAGCGGAGGACCTGGCGCGTCCGCTGGGCCTCGAGCGAATCGAACACGCCGGCCTTGATGAGGGTGAAGAGCTCGGACTTGGAGACGGCGCCCCGGGCGATGAAATCCTCGAGCGACGGGAACTCGCCCCCGGCCGTCCGTTCCTCAACGATCTTGTCCATCGCGCGCAGCGGCAGGTTCTTGACCGACGTGAACCCGACCCGGATCGCCGTCCCCTCGACCTCGAACCCGTAGCCGCTCCGGTTGACGTCCGGCCCTAAGATTCTGATGCCGAGCCGTTTCGCCTCCTCGACGTATTCGGGCAGCATGTAGTAGCCGCCGCCGGCGTTGAGCACGGCCGCCAGGTACGGCACGGTGTGATGGGCCTTGAGATAGACGGCCCGGTAGCTCATCGCCGCGTACGACGCGCTGTGGGCCTTGTTGAACGAGTACGACGAGAACTTCTCCATCGTCTGCCACAGCTTCTCAACCTCGCTGCCCGTGTAGCCGCGGTCTTTCGCCTCCTTGAAGAAGCGCGGCTTGAGGACGGCGAGCGGCGAATCGCCTTTCCGGGCTTTCAGGCTCCGCCGCAGCAGGTCGCCCTCCTCGGGCGGCATGCCGGCGACGCGCTCGGCGATCTGCATGACCTGCTCTTCGTAGAGCAGCAGCCCGTCGGTCTCCGGCAGGATTTTCGCCATGAACGGGTCGTGGAACGTCCCCCGGCCCTCGCGGCTCCGGAGCAGCGCCTCCTTCATCCCGCTTTCGGTCGGGCCGGGCCGGATGAGAGCCAGCGCCTGGGTCAGCTCGTAGATGTTGTCCGGTTTCATCCGGCGCAGCAGGTTCATCATCGCCGGGCTTTCGACCTGGAAGCAGCCGATCGTTTTCGCCTGCTGGAGCAGGCCGAACGCCTTCGCGTCGCCCGGCGGGACGGCCGCGATCCCCAGCCGCGACATCGTCTCGGAGATAGCCGCTAGCCCCCGGACCGACAACAGGTCGAGCTTGATGAGCTTCAAGTCCTCGACGGCGTCGCGGTCGTAGTGCGAGATGGCGAAGGCCTTGGAGTTCGTATCTTGAGTCTTATTAAGTTCAGTGTGAGCGTGGGTGATGTTTTGGCGTATGAGG
>JBGOYP010000150.1:0-6175 GCA_041479785.1 Candidatus Aminicenantia bacterium
CTCATGGCCGACATGACGCGGTCCGGCGGCGAGAAATACGCCGCCCTGGCCGCGCTCGCGTATCGGACGTCGATCGCCGCCCACAAGCTGGCCGCCGACTACGACGGAACGCCGCTCTTTTTCCCAAAAGAGAATTTCAGCAACGGCTGCATCTCGACCGTGGACGTCATTTATCCGGCTTCGCCGATGTACCTTCTCATGAATCGCGACCTCGTCCGGGCAATGTTGACGCCCGTGTTCGAATACGCGAAAGGCCCCGACTGGAAATTTCCGTTTGCGCCGCACGACCTGGGCACGTATCCCAAGGCCAACGGGCAGGTTTACGGGGGCGGGGCCAAGACCGCGGACAATCAGATGCCCGTCGAGGAGAGCGGCAATATGCTCCTCATGACCGCGGCCCTCGTCAAGCTCGAAGGCCGGGCGGACTATGCCCTGAAGTACTGGCCGCTGCTGGAAAAATGGGCGGGCTATCTCCGGGAGAAAGGACTCGACCCCGAAAACCAGCTCTGCACCGACGACTTCGCCGGCCATCTGGCGCATAACGCGAATCTTTCGGTCAAGGCGATCCTAGCGCTGCGAGCCTACGCGGATTTGTGCCAACGGGCCGGCAAGACAGCGGATGCCCGGGCTTATAAAAAGGTCAGCGAGGATTTCGCCAAAAAATGGGTGAGCTTGGCCGATGACGGCGACCACTTCAAGCTGGCGTTCGACAAGCCGGGCACGTGGAGCCAGAAATACAACCTGGTCTGGGACAAAATTCTGGGCTATAACCTCTTCCCGGCCGAAGTCGCGCGCAAGGAAATCGCGTATTACAAGAAAAACCAGAACGCCTTCGGCCTACCGCTCGACAACCGCCGGACGTATACCAAGCTCGATTGGGTCGCGTGGACGGCGACCCTGGCCGAGACGCCGGCCGATTTCGCGGCGTTCCTCGACCCCGTCTTCGACTGGCTGAATAAAACGCCGAGCCGGGTCCCGCTCACCGACTGGTATTTCACGGATTCGGGGAAGCAGGCTGGGTTCCAGGCCCGTCCCGTGGTCGGCGGCGTGCTGATCAAAATGCTGGCCGACCCGGCGCTGGTCAAAAAGTGGGCACGCTAAAATGATAGGGACGTGGTCCGAATTTCTTAATTTGGAAACGTGTCCCCGTTATCTTAAGGAGATATCATGAGACATCTCGGGTGGACATTATTTTTAGCGCTGGCCGTCACGGCCGGATGCGGCCGAGCGGACCGCCAAGAGCCGAAAGGGATTCTGTTCAAAGATGATATCGCGTTTCTGAAACAGCACGCGCAGGTCGTCGTCCTCTCGAGCGAGGACGGACGGGCCCGGGTCGCCGTCAACCCGGACCTGCAAGGCCGGGTCATGACGAGCACGGCGGCCGGAGACGAGGGATTGAGCTTCGGCTGGATCAACCGCGAGCTTCTGGCCTCGCACGAGAACAATGTCCACATGAACGCCTTCGGCGGCGAGGATAGGTTCTGGCTGGGACCGGAAGGCGGCCAGTTTTCGATATTTTTCAAGAAGGGCGAACCGTTCGACCTCGATCACTGGTTCACCCCGCCGCCCCTCAACGAGGGCGCGTACGACATCGCGGCGCAGGAAAGATGGCGGATCCAATTCACGAAAGCGATCCGCTTCGTGAATTATTCCGGAACGGAATTCGACCTCGCTCTGAACAGGGAAATCCGGCTTCTCTCGAGCGAAGCCGTAATGAGCCTGGGAGTCCCGCTCCCGGAAGGCATCACGGGGGTCGCATATCAGTCCGACAACAGGATCACGAATACGGGCGCGAAACCGTGGACGAAAGACACCGGTCTGCTCTCGATCTGGATCTTAGGCATGTTCAACCCGTCACCGTCGACAACCGTCGTCGTCCCGTTCAAACCGGGGCCCGAAGCCGCGCTGGGGCCGGCCGTCAACGACGCCTATTTCGGTAAAGTCCCCGCGAACAGGCTGGTCGTCAAGGACGGCGTGCTGTTTTTCAGCGGCGATGGAACGTACCGGAGCAAGATCGGGATCTCGCCGAAGCGGGCCAAGCCGTTTGCCGGAAGTTATGACGCCGCCCATCGCGTCTTGACCATTGTCCACCTGACGATCCCCGACGGCGCGACCGATTACGTCAATTCGATGTGGGAGATCCAGAAAGAGCCGTTCGGCGGCGACGTCGTCAACAGCTACAACGACGGGCCGGCGTCGCCGGGGGCGAAGCCGCTCGGCCCGTTCTACGAGCTTGAGTCGTCGTCGCCGGCCGGAGCGCTCAAGCCCGGGGAAACGCTGGCGCACGTCCATACGACGATGCATTTTCAGGGCGACGAAAAGGCGCTGGACAAAATCGCCCGGGCGGTTCTGGGCGTCGGGATCGACGCAATAACGGGAGCGTTTAAGAAATAATCGCCCCGGCGCCTCCGCCGCTCACGACTCTTCGGTGGCGTCGAAGTAGTGGTTGTAGAACACCTTGGCGTAGGGATTCTTCGGGTGGCCGAGGCTGAGCTCTCGATCGATACGCTTCGCCGCGGCGGGAATGGTCTGCGACGGTTTAAAGCTGAGTTTGCGGCGGATCTTGTCGAAGCTGACCCGGTAGTCGCGGGCGTCGATCTTGGCGTCCTGGACCTCGATCTTGACCTTTTTGAGCGCGGCGCCGATGAGGTCTGCGATCTCGATGATCCGGTAATTCTGGTCGTTGGCGCCGACGTTGAAGACCTGGTTGCCGATCCGCTCGAGCGGCGCGTCGAGGCAGGCGGCAAACGCGTCCGCCGCGTCTTCGACATGGAGGAGGGGGCGCCACTGGGTCCCGCCGAAGACCTGGATCCGCTTTTCCACGTGCGCTTTCAGGCTCATGGTGTTTACGACGAGGTCGAACCGCATGCGCGGCGAAAACCCGTAGAGCGTACCCATGCGCAGGATGGTCGGCGAGAAATTGGGGCCGGCGAGGTCGAAGATGCTTCGCTCGGCGAAAATCTTTGTCCGGGCGTAGAGCGAGACGGGGTTTAAAGGCGCGTTTTCGTCGAGCACGTCGTCCGTCCGGCCGTACACGCTGCACGTCGAGGCGAAAACGAACCGGCTGATGCAGTGGAGTTTGCAGGCCAGGGCGAGCGACTGCGCGGCGAGGATGTTGGTTTCGATTGTCTGCTCGGGCCGGTGCTGGGCGGCGGGGTCGCCGACGACGGCGGCCAGGAGGACAACGGCGTCGATGTCCTTGAGGGAATTGACGACCGTTTCGATGTTGCGGAAGTCGCCCTCGACGATCTCCAGGTTCCGGTCGCCTTCCAACGGTTCGAGCGATTTCCGGCCGTAGATGAAGCTATCGAGGACGCGGACCCGGCGCTCGGTCTGCAGAAGTTTGCGGACGAGGAGGCTGCCCAGGTAGCCGGCGCCGCCCACGACAAGGACGTTTTTGGTCGGAAGCGCCCGGACGTCGGGTTCGAGCACGAGGATGTCGGAGACGATCTTTTTGATGTCCTTCAGGCTCATCGCGCCGACGACCTTATTCTTTTTGTTGACGACGGCGCAGGTGTCGATGTTCTGCATCTCCATGTCCTGGGCGATCGCCGCGAGCAGCTTTTTGTCGCCGGCCTGGCCTTGATCGATCTTACTGGCGCTGAAGGCGAGAAACGGGGCGAGATGGGAGGAGCTGTCGGCGCCGGACAGGATCATGCGGCGGAGTTGCTGGAGCGAAACCTGGCAGAGGAATTCCCCATGGAGATTGACGATGAATGCGCTCGAACTGGAACTCAATTCAATCGTCCGGATCGTTTCCTGGATCGTCGCGCTCGAGGGGATGACCGGGAGGGCGAGCTTCATGGTCAGCGGGCCCCGACTTTGAGTTCCTCGGCATAAGCTTTGGCATAGAGCTCGAGGGCGTCGCGGTAGGAATAGCGCGGTTCCCAGCCGAGGATCGTCTTGGCTTTCTCCGAAGAGATCAACCGTCCCTTGAACTGGCCCGCGCGCTGGTCGACGAACCTGAGCCTGGCCTTCTTGCCCAGGATTCGCTCGACGTGGCGGATGATATCGAGGACGCTGACGCGCTCACAGCCGTTGAGGTTGATGATCTCATTCTCGGCTTTGGGCCGGAGGCAGGCCGCAATCCCGCGGGCCAGGTCTTTGACGTAGATGAACTGGCGGGTCTGGCTTCCGTCGCCGTGAATCGTGATCTCCTCGTCGTTTAAAATCTTGCGGAGGAAGATCGGCGTCACGGTCTCGGGCCGGGCCCGCTCGCCGAACGGGATCCCGAAGCGCATGATCGTATAGTTCACGCCGTACATCCCGCGGTAATTTTTACAAAAGAGCTCGGCCGCGATCTTGGCCGAAGTATAGATGTGGTCGGGCTTATCGGTCGCGGGCGTGTCTTCGGTAATAACGGCGTCCACGAGGTGCTGGTCGCTTCCGTACACCCATTCGGTCGAGGCGAGGAGAACGCGTCCGACGCGGTTCTTGCGGGCGGCCTCGAGGGCGTTGACGGTCGAGCCGGCCGTAATGAGGTTCGAAAAATACGGGCTCTCTTGGAAGCGGTTGACGTTCGACTCAGCGGCTAGGTGATAGAGGGCGTCGACCCCGACCGTCTCCTTTTCGAGGCGGACGAGGTCCAGGACGTCGCCCTTGACGAAGGCGCATTTTTGACCGTATTTGGGGCTGTCGACGTCGTAGATTTTGACGGAGTGCCCCTGTTCGATAAGAACATCGACGAGGTGGGACCCGATGAAACCCGACCCGCCCGTCACGAGGATGTTCATGGCTTCACATTAGGACTTGATGAGGCGGAATTTTAACACATTAAAATAAAATTAAGAAGGGGTCAGACCCAGGCCTAACCACTCTTTTTAGGCGTGGACGAGCTTGTGAAGCGCCTTTCCGAACCGCTCGACCTCGTCGAGCGTGTTGTAGTGGACAGCGCCGGCGCGGACCATGCCGCCCGCGTCTTCGACCCCGAGCCGCCGGGTCACTTCCAGGGCGTAATAATTCCCGTCCCAGACGTAGATCCGGTCGAGGTCCAGTTTTTCGGCGACCTGCCGGGGCGCGATGCCTTCGAGACGAAAAGAGAAGGTGGGAGCGCGTTCTGCGAAACGGCTTTCGTCGGCGAGCCCGTAAATCGTTAATCCGGGCGTTTCCTTCAGGACCCGGACGAGGGCCCGGCTGAGCTCGCCCTCGTAAGCCCGGATCGCCGTCATGGCCTGTTTCAGGTGAAAGGCCCGTCCCTGGTATTTCGTTTCCAGCCCATGGGCCTCGTCTTTCGCGTAATGCTGTCCGAGCCATTCGATGTATTCGATCGTTCCAAGAAGCCCGGCTATGGCTTCGTGGTTCATCGTTCCCGTCTCGAGTTTCGTCGGGAGGTGGTTTGAGGCCGGCCGGACTTTGTACGGGAACAGCCCGTCGAGCAGATCGTAGCGCCCATAGAGGATGCCGAGGTGCGGGCCGAAGAATTTATACGCCGAGCAGGCCAGGAAATCGCAACCGAGCTCCCGGACGTCGATCGGCCCGTGCGGCGCGAAGTGGACCGCGTCGACGAAAACAAGGGCCCCCGCCTCGTGGGCTAGCTTCGCGATCTCAGCCATGGGGTTGATCGTGCCCAGGGAGTTGGAGGCGTATCCGACGGCGACGATCTTCGGCCGGCCCGAAAGCGCCGCGAGCAGGCTCGTCCGGTCGAGCGTCCCGGTCTCGGGCCGGAAATCCACCCACCGGACCTTACAATCCCGCTCTTCGGCGATGATCAGCCACGGCGAAATGTTCGCGTCGTGGTCGAGCCGCGTAACGACGACCTCGTCGCCCGGCTTGAGCGTCCGGGCGAGCGACCGGCTCAGCTGGAACGTCAGGCTGGTCATGTTCTGACCGAATAGGATTTCTTCCGGCCGCGCCGCGTTCAGGAAGTCGGCCATGGCCGTCCGGGCTTTGAGTAGGACGGCGTCGGACTCGCGGCTCGTTTTGAACGCGCCTTTGTGGTTGGCGTTGTATTCGACCAGGTATTCCAGGACCCGGTCCAGGCAGTTCTTCGCGACCTGCGTACCTCCCGGGTTGTCGAGAAAAAGGGCCCCGCCGTGCAAGGCCGGAAACTGATGGCGGATTTTAGCGAGGTCAAGCGCCATGGCGGACTCCTTTAGCAAGTATGTCTTTGCGAGGAGCTTTGCGACGTGGCAACCCCCGCTTTAAAAGAGTCATTCTCCCACTATAGTATCGACGA
>JBGOYP010000151.1:0-6146 GCA_041479785.1 Candidatus Aminicenantia bacterium
CACCACGGCCAAGCGGATCAAGCCGGTCCAGACGCAGTCGGCGTTTGAAGCGGGGAAGCTGGTGGCGCCGGTCGAGATTCCGGACCAGATCCAGGAAGAGCAGATCTCGGACGTGGGGATTGAAGGGGGGGTGGAAGGCGGCGTCGAGGGGGGCGTCATCGGCGGCGTGCTGGGGGGCGTCGTCGGCGGCGTGCTGGGCGGCGTCGTCGGAGAGGTCGAGGCGCCGTTGCGGGCTATCGGCGAGATCAAGCAGCCGAAGCTCCTTCACTCGGTCGAACCGTTGTACCCTGAGATCGCGCGTCAGGCGCGGATCGAGGGCATCGTCATCGTCGAGGCCACGACCGACATCTACGGACGCGTCCTGAACGTCAAGGTCATGCGGTCGATCCCGCTCTTAGACCAGGCCGCGATCGACGCGGTCCGGCAGTGGGTCTACGAGCCGATGGTCATCAACGGCCGGCCCCGGGGCGTCATCTTCACCGTGGTTGTCCATTTCAACCTGAAATAAAAGCTGCAATGGCTTTAGAATATTAAAAGGAGGTACCTTCAATGCAATTTGGTCTCATTGAAATGTGGTCGGCCATGGGAGCCGTGGCCAAAGCAGTCTCGATCCTTCTTATTTTCCTCTCGATCGTTTCTCTATACTACTTCATCGAGAGAAACCTGACGTTCCGCCGGGCGAAGTCGAAGTCCAAAGAGATAGCGCCGAAGCTCGCCGACATGCTGAAATCGGGACAGATCAAAGAAGCCCTGACGCTTTCGGGCAAAAAAGAGTACAAAGGCAGCCATATCGCCCGTGTCACATCGTCTGGAATCGCCGAATTCCTGGCCGGCCAGGACGCGAAGTTGGCCATGGAAGATCAGATCGAATCGGCCGAGCGCGGCAGCGAACGCGCCAAGTCGGTCTTCGAGCAAGAACTCAAAAAAGGCCTCAGCCTTCTCGCCACGATCGCCACGTCCGCGCCGTTCATCGGCCTGTTCGGCACGATTTCGGGCATCATCAACGCCTTCCGCGGCATGGCTCTGACCGGCTCGGGCGGCATCGGCGCGGTGGCCACGGGCATCGCCGAAGCCCTCGTCACCACGGCCTTCGGGATCGGCGTCGCGATCATCGCCCTGTGGTGCTACAACACGCTGAATTCGAAAATCGAAGTTTATAGCGCCGAGATGAACAACACCATCTCGCAGGTTATCGACTTCTTCGTTCGAAAACAAGCCGCGAAATAAAAGTGGACGTCACCTCCTAGAGGCTTCCCATGAGCATTTCAATCAGCAAGGGGAATGAAAAGACTATTGCCGAGCCCAACGTCGTTCCCCTGTGCGACGTTTTGCTCGTGCTTCTGATCATCTTCATGGTGGTCACGCCCCTCGTCCAGAAGGGCGTCGACGTCAAGCTTCCCACCGCCCTCAACGCCATCACCATGCCCGACAACCCCGAAGTCGTCCTCTACGTCCGGAAGGACGGGACGATGTTCCTGAACTCGGACAAGATCACGAACCTCGACAAGTTCCAGTCGCAGATCGAAGAGGCGTTTTTGACGGCCACGGACAAGAGGCTTTATCTCAGAGCGGACGGCGAATTGGAATACGGCAAGCTGGTCGAAGTTTATGAAATGATCAGGGACGCCGGCATCGAAAATATCGCCATCATCACCGAGAAGAAGACCGAGAAGACCGGCTGACGTCTTCGTTTGAGCTCACGCGGCGGGACGGCGCGTTCAGAACGCGCCGTCCCGCCGTTTTTTTTATCGTTCGCCCCCCCCTCCCCGACCCCCCGGATAAAACGGTTCGTCAGGCGTTCCGCTTGGCCAAGGAACGCAACCCCTCGTTCATGCTGCCTGTCCGGTATCCGGCAAGGTCGAGGGTCACGTAAAGATAGCCGAGCTTTTTCAACTCTCCCACGATCCGGGACCGGACGCGGGGCTGAATGAGCCGTTCGAGATCGGCGACCGGGACTTCGACCCGGGCGATGGAGCCGTGGTGCCGGACGCGGAGCTGGCCGAAACCCAGCCTCCTCAACAATTCTTCGGCCGCGCCAACCCGTCTCAGGGTTTTTATTTCGATGGGCGTGCCGTAGGGGAACCGGGAGGCCAAACAGGCCAGCGACGGTTTGCTCCACGTGGGCAGGCCGAACGACTTCGAGATCACCCGGATCTCGCCTTTGGCGAGGCCGGCTTCCTTCAAGGGAGACCGGACGCCCAGATCCGACCCGGCTTTCGCCCCGGGACGGAAATCTCTCGTGTCGTCCGCATTCTGTCCGTCTAAAACGTAAGGGATCCCCGCCAGGTCCGCGAGCCGCATCAAGCTGGAAAAAAGCTCCCGCTTGCAATAGTAGCAGCGGAGCGGCGGATTCCGAACGAATCGGGGGTTTTCGAGTTCCTTGGTATGAATGACTTTATGGCGGACACCGATCGTCCGCGCCAGGGCGCGAGCCTCACGAATTTCCCGGGCCGGGTACGTTTCCGACGCGGCTATGACGGCCAGCACGTTCTTCGGGCCGAGAACGTCGACGGCGACCTTCAAGAGAAGGGTGCTGTCGACGCCTCCCGAAAACGCGACCAGGACGCGCTCCATGCCGAGCAATATCCGGCGCAGACGTTCGAGCTTCGCCGCCGAATTACCGTGAACCGCTTTTTTTCGTCTTTGGGCCATTCGCTGTTCTCACCGCGATCAATTTCTCGGCCTCGGCCAGGAGCTCGGAAACGATCCTGGCTTCGGGCACGCGCCTTAACAACCGTCCCTCGCGAAACAAGATGCCGACACCCGGGCCGCAGGCGACGCCGAGGTCCGCCTCCTTGGCCTCGCCCGGGCCGTTGACCATGCATCCCATGACGGCCACGGTCAGGGGCTCGGCGAGGCGCGCCAACGCCCGTTCGACCGCGGCGGCGATCGGGCGCAGTCCGACCTCGCATCGTCCGCAGGTCGGACAGGAGACGATCGTCGGGCCCCGCCGCCGGAGTCCGAGGCCGGACAAAATCTGGTACGCCACCCGAACCTCGTCTTCGGGAGGGGCGGTCAGGGAGACGCGGATCGTATCCGCCAAGCCCTCGTTCAGGAGGAGGCCGAGGCCGAGGGCCGATTTGACCGCTCCGCTGAGAAGCGTTCCCGCCTCGGTGATGCCCGCGTGGAAGGGATAATCAACTTTTTCCGCCAGCCGGCGGTAGGCTTCGACCGTCCGCGGGACGTCCGACGCTTTCAGCGAGACCTTGATGAGCCGGAAATCCAGGTCCTCGAGGATCCGGATGTGGCGGAGCGCGCTAGCGACCATGGCCGCAGCCGTCGCCCCGCCGTGCTTTTTCAAGAGGTCCTTTTCCAAAGACCCGGAATTGACGCCGATCCGGATCGGGACTTGGCGTTCTTTGGCGGCTCGGACGACCTCGCGAACCTTCTCGGGACTCCCGATCGTGCCGGGGTTGAGCCGCAGCCCGTCCACGCCGAAGTCGAGGCAGGCGAGCGCGAGTTTGTGGTCGAAATGGATGTCCGCGATGACGGGGAGACGAACCCTCGATTTGACCGTCTTCAGGGCTTCGGCGGCCGCGCGGTCCGGGACGGCCAGGCGGACGATTTCGCATCCGGCCCGCTCCAGACGGCCGACCTGAGCGACCGTGGCCCGGACGTCGCGGGTGTCGGTCTTGGTCATGGACTGGACCGACACCGGCGCCCCTCCCCCGATGAGGACGATTCCGACGCGGACCTGGAGGGTGCGTCGCCTCTCGATTTCGGTCGGAAGACTCATGCTAGAACGGGAGCAGGCTCTTCAGCCCGTGCGGCAGGCGTTTGACGATATCGTTCAGGATGAGGAAGGCCAGGAGAAGGATGAAGATGACGAATCCGATCTGCATCCAGACCTGGCGGGCTTTCGGGCCGAGGTCGCGGCGTATGATCGATTCGATGATCAGGACGAACAGCTGGCCGCCGTCAAAGACCGGGATCGGGAAAAGATTGAGAACCCCGAGCTGGAGGCTGATGAAAGCAATCCAGCTCAGAAGGGGGATGAATCCGAGGCGGAACGCCGCATAGGACAAGTTGGCGATCTCGAGCGGCCCGCCCAACTGCCGGGTCGAAGCCTGTCCGGTGAACAGGTTCTTGAGGAAATCGACGACCATGAAGACGAGCTTCGTATTCTCCTTGACGCTCTGGGCGACGGCCCCGAAAAAGCCGTATTGCTTGATGACGGATTTCATCCCGGGAAGGATGCCGATCTTGCCGACTTTTCCCTCGAGCCTCGGCGTCACGTGAAGCGTGACCTGGGCGCTGTCGCGGAGGACGGTGAAGGTCAGGTCCTTGCCGGGACTTTTCTCGAGGGTCTGGATGAATTTGAAGAAATATGCGGGGTCGCCGTCGATGGCCAGAATCACGTCGCCGGCCCGGAGCCCGCCTTTCTCGGCCGGCGACCCCGGCGTCACCATCTGGACGCGGGTCAGGATCTTGCCGAAAAACCCGGCATAGCCGAGCTCGAATTTCGAATTCTTGTCTTTCTCGGTCGAGAGCGTGACGGGTATCGTCGCGCCGTCGCGGCGGACCTCGAGGATGAGCGTCTTCTCCGGGCGGGAGCCGATGGCGATCTCGACGTCGGTCCAGGTCTCGACCTTCTTGTTACCGATCGCCAGGATTTCGTCGTCCACGCGCAGGCCCGCCTTCTCGGCCGGCGACCCCGCGTCGATCCAGCCGATGACGGGCCGCTGGTCAAGATATTCCGGGACGGTCTCACCGACCATGTTGATGACCGAGACCAGAATGACGGCCAGGATGATGTTCATCACCGATCCCATGGCCATGACGAGGAACCTCTGCCACCGGGTTTTAGCCATGAAGTCGTCCGGCGCGAGCGCGCGGCCGGGCTCGAACAGCCCCTCGCCGAGAAACTTGACGTATCCACCGAGAGGCAGAGCGCTGACGCGATAGTCTGTCGGCCCTTTCTTGAAGCCGAAGAGGCGCTTCCCGTAGCCGAACGAAAACGTCTCGATGCGGACGCCGACGAGTTTCCCCATGAAAAAATGCCCGAATTCGTGGATGAACACGAGAATGCCGAACACGATGGCGAAAGCGAGAATCGTCCCCAGGATGTTGATCATGTCATGTCCTTTGAGCGATATACCTCAGGGCGAGAGCGCGCGCCTGCCCGTCAACGTCAAGAATGTCGTCGAGGCCGCCGACTCGCCGGGGGCGGTGCCGCGCGACCGTCCGCCGAACGACCTCGTAAATATCGGAAAACCGGATCCGTCCGCCGAGAAACGCCTCCACGGCCGCCTCGTTGGCGGCGTTCAGCGCGACCGGCGCGCTCTCCCGTTCTTCGAGCGCCCAGAGAGCGAGGCGCAACATCGGAAAGCGGCGGAGGTCCACCGGATAGAACTCGAGCGACCGGACGCGGGCCAGGTTGAGGGGCGGCAGGACGGCGTCCAGACGTTCGGGGTATGTCAGGGCGACCTGGATCGGGACCTTCATGTCGGTCGGGCCGAGCTGGGCCAGGACCGACCCGTCGCGCATTTCGACGAGGGCATGGACGATGCTCTGAGGATGGATGAGGACCGCAAGCTCTCCCGGCGCCAGGTCGAAGAGCCAGCGGGCTTCGATGAGCTCCAGGCCTTTGTTCATGAGCGTCGCCGAGTCCACGGTGACCTTTTTCCCCATTTTCCAGCGGGGATGGTCCAGCGTCTCCCGAATGGTCTTCGTCTTAAGCTCGGCCAACGGCGTGCGGAAGAACGGCCCGCCGGACGCGGTGAGCGTTACCTTTTTTACGTTGCGCCGGTCCTCGCCGGCAAGACACTGGAACACGGCGCTATGTTCGGAGTCGACAGGGATAATGACCGCCCCGGACGCCCGCGCTTCTTTCTTCAAAAGGGCTCCGGCGACGACCAGGGATTCCTTGTTCGCCAGGGCCACCCGTTTTCCCGCCCGGACGGCGGCTAGGGTGGGTTTCAAGCCGTTGATTCCCGTGATGGCCGAAAGGACGAGGTCGGACTTCGGTTCGCCGCCGACGATTTCCGCTCCTTCGGGGCCATGGACCACGCGGACGGCCGAACGCGCGAATTCGGTCCGAAGGACTTCGGCGTCCTCTTTTCTCCCGACGGGACGTGCACGGCGGCGCTCATCGAGGTGAAAGGGGACGGGGACGATTTCCGATTGAAGACCCTCCCGTCTTTGGG
>JBGOYP010000152.1:0-6125 GCA_041479785.1 Candidatus Aminicenantia bacterium
AGGTCGCGGCGGCGCGCAGCTCTACGTTCATTCGAGCCGGACCGGCGGCGCCGAGACGCGCGGCACATGGCGCCAGGCGCATACATCGCTCGACCTGGCTCCGGCGGGCCGTCCGGGCAGCAAAATCTCCTACGGCTTCCGAATGCAATGGGCCGACAGTTACGACGAACTGCGCGAGATGCTCTTTCAAGCCGGGCTTTTCGACATCCGGGTCGTTCCCGGAATGACGGTTCCAGAGAACCTGACGGCGCGCTTTTCGCTCCATACGCAGGCGAAGGTCGAGACCATCACGGCGGAGTTTCCCGCCCAAACGACGATCACATCCCTCGGCGAGGCCAAGCGGGGCCACCACGTTTATGAAGTCGCGTTCAAAAAGCTGGGCGAAAATATGTTGACGATCAGACACGACGGGGGGCGGCAGACGTGTCTGGAGTTCTTCGTCACCGAGCCGATGGAGACGCTGATCAAGAAACGCGCCTCGTTTATCGTCAACAGACAGCAGGTCAAAGACCCGACGAAATGGTACAACGGCGTTTATGGTCCCTATGACATGAAGGCCAAGGTCACGCGCACGGTCGACGACCCGGACATTTTCCTGGACCGGATGGTTTATGTGTTGACCCGCGACGACCCGGGCTTGTCCAAGGCGCCCTACATCGCTTCCAAGAACGTCACCTATCCCGACCGGAAAGAGGTCGAATCGGTCGAATACTACCTGAAGAATTTTGTCTGGGGCGGGCTCCAGCGGCGCGACGATGAGCGGCCTTACCCATACGGCATCTACGGGACGCCGAACTGGTATATCAACCGCGACCCCACGAGGCGCAAAGCTTACGCCGAATCGCTCGCGAACGGGGCGACGGCGCTGCGAGACCTGACCAAGGAACACGTCTGGCGCTCCTACGATTATCCGCATGTCGTCATGCTCTACTTCCACATGTTCCAGATCGCCAAGATGTACCCAGAGTTGTCGACGTATCTCGACGCGGCCGGCTACCTCAACCGCGCCTGGGAAACGGCCAGGGCCTTTTTCACCTACCCTTATGAGATCTATCCGGAGTATTATGAGACTTACAAATGGGGACTCTACAACGAGCTTGTCATCCTGGACCTGATCGACGCGCTGGATCAAGAAGGCTTCCCGGCCCGGGCCGCTTGGCTGCGCAAGGAATGGGAAAAGAAGGTCAAATATTTCGTGTATGACGACCTCTATCCGTTCCGATCGGAGTATGCCTTCGACCGAACGGCCTTCGAGTCCTCCTATGCTTTTGCCAAGTATGGAGCGACCCACGACATGCAACCCGATGAAAACCTCTGGTTCGACCTCAAGCTCAAGAAATGGTATTCGCATCCCTCGGTGCGCCGCGAGGACTCGCGGGCCTTTATGGACCGGCAGCTGGCCTCCGGGCTCGTCGTCCGCGGCTGGCTTAATCCGGCCTATTACACGCTGGGAGCCGACCCCGGCGTCAGCTATATGGCCGCCATGGGCGGCTGGGGAGTTCTCGACTACGCGGTCGACTTCGCCCCGAATCCTTTCGATTGGCTGCAGCTCGGCTATGCCTCATACCTCAGCTCGTGGTGCCTGATGAATTCCGGCCGGCCGGAGACCAATTACGGCTTCTGGTATCCCGGACCTGAGAACGACGGAGCCTCCGGCTGGCAGTTCATGTCTTCCAAAGTCGGCAACGCTTGGATGGGGTCGAGCTATCTGGGAGGCGTCATGGTGCCGCGCGGCCCGTGGCGGTACGACGGCGAAATCGACCTGGGCTACGGCGGCGCGCTGCGTATGGCTTCGACGGTCGTCACGCGCGACCCGATTTTCGGATGGTTCGCTTACGGCGGGGTGATAACGGAGCGGGAGAACGAGCTCGCCGTCAACCCGCGCGACGGCCTGCGGCGGCGCCTTCGCGTCGTGATCCCCGACCGGGATCTTCCGTTCCCGGAGGATATCCGCCGGATCAAGCTCGACCTGGAGCGAGACGGATTCGTCGCGGACGGAACGATCACGATGGACAAGTCGCTCGACAGGATAACCTTCACGGTCGAGAACCGAACAGCGAATGCACATCAGACCCGATTGCTCTTGTCCGTCCCCGTCCATTCGAAATACGAGCTGCGGCAGGATGGCCAGTCAGTCCCGCTTGTTCCCACAAAGAACTGGGATTTCCCCTGGCGGGCCGAGCTCGATATGAGCAACCCGACCTCAAAAATCGAATTGATACGTTCGCGGCGCCAAACCCCGATTTTCAAATCGGGGTAAAAAGCGCCGCTCAGTATCAACCCTGAGCATACCCCGGGCTTCAGCCCGGGGAGTCGAATGGGTTGATTCGGATCGACCGCCGTAAGTAAAAAGCTGCTATTTCTCCTGCTCCAGCCGTAATTTTAACAAGAATACCGTATCTTTTTTGAGATTGGCTTTAATCCACGCTTTCTGCTTATCGTCAATAAGTTCGCCGATACCGGCCAGAATGCCGCGATCACTCATGGACTCGACAAACTTCACGCATTTCTTCAAATAATCCTTGAATTCCTGTTTGGTTCGTTTTTTCACCATATCTTTATTAATGGGCCAGCGGTTTTTCAAGAAATGCCAGACATCAAAGACATCGCGATTCGCCGTCTTGGTTCGTTCCAGCATGGCGACCAGCTTGTGGCTGAACATATCTTCTCTGACCATCACGAGCATAGAGACGCCCAGGTAGCTCTTCAGCTCATAGCGGGAGCCGAAATTCCTCCGATTGATCTCCACCTTGATATTCTGAGCGCTTTCGCCATAAGAAATAAGGAAGAACAAGGTGTTCAATTTCTTGTGTTTTTCTTTGACGGTTCCATACTCTCGAAGTATGCTTTCTATGTCCTTAAAAACGATATCTTCTTCGGCTTCGTTTAAAAGATCAAAATCCAGGTCAACCGAGAAGCGGCCCAAGTCATAGAAGAAATGAGCGGCGGTGCCGCCTTTTAAACCCAAAACCGGACCGATCGATGTCTTAGTATAGATATCTTTAAGAATTTGGAGCAGAATTGTTCGGTGAACGTTTCGATCAAGCATGTTGAGCCAGCTTAAAATATGAGTCCAACCTTTTAGCCAGGGCTTTATTACCATAGATGGGCAGAATCTCCTGGCATTTCTTCCAATCGATGGAAGAAAGATTGTCAAAGTAATAATTTGTATTCAGATAGAGCGTATCCAAGAAAGCTCTTTCCCTGGAAGCGACCGAATAATTGGCCTTGATCTCGATGCCAAGAAAATTGGCCAGGACCGCGTCTTTCAATCGGCGGAAATCGTAAACGCCCCCATCGCACGATATTTCCCGGGTCAAATAGCTGGCCACGAAGATTTGATCGTAATGCTGAAAGATCACGCCTTCCTTGGCTAGGACCGTCTCGAAACTGATATAAGCGGGAGAAAAGATCTTATTGGCCAATTCCAAACGGTCATAATTTTTGTCTTTGCCGTAGATCCCCCGGCGGATGGGATAAAGCTCCTTAGCCTTCACGTAATAATGGATCCGCCTTCGAAGCCGAGAGGCATTGGTTTCCCCTGAAGTTAAAAGAATGTCTTTAAAAGTAAAGACAGTGTTTCCGCCGCGAAGAATGTTTAAAAGGCTGGCTTTTTCCACAGATACGAACCAAAGGTTACATGAAACGCTACCTTTAGTTTAAATTGTTTTAAATAAAAGTCAAGACCCTGAATAAAAGATACGGTGACAGATAACACAACCCCCGAATTCAGACGACCGAATTTTGGTATTTACTTGACTGTCACCAAAATAAACTCTTCTTTATGCTGCCGCCACCGCTGAAATCTCCGCATCTGTTACTGAGACACCATACAATTTATTCGTGATCACGAGGAGCGGACGCGTTCAGGCGATTGACATCGCCGCCCGCCCGAAATTATCCTACAAGCATGGTTAAGAGGAAAGATTCATCGCCCAGAGCGGGAATTCACCGCGCTTCGGGAAAAGGAATATCCTGTTCTTCAATGATCAAGAAAATTCGCGAGCCCGTAAACGGATTCACTCATTTCTTTGCGGCCATTGGTGCCGTTATAGGATCCGGCATTCTGATATACATTGGCCGGAACAGCCTTATCAAAACGGTTGCCTTGGGCGTGTACGGCGCCAGCCTTATCCTGCTCTTTGCGACAAGCGCCGCGTATCATTTGGTCAAAGCGGGGCCGAAGATCATCGCCAACCTGCGCAAGCTCGATCATGCCGCGATCTTTTTATTGATAGCCGGGACCTACACGCCCATCTGCGCGATCATGTTCGCGGGTTTTTGGAGATGGGGAATTCTGGCAATCGTCTGGTCTTTGGCCGTGATCGGCATCATCGTGAAAATGTTCTTGATGAGCGCGCCGCGCTGGCTGACGGCCGGAATATATGTGGTCATGGGCTGGCTTTCGCTCCTTTCCATCAGGGAAGTATTGCGAGCGCTTCCGGCCGGCGCTGTGATAGGACTCGGAATCGGAGGCGTCATCTATACTCTCGGCGCGGCCGTGTATGTCACCAAAAGGCTCGATTTCTCGCCGGGTCAATTCGGTTTCCATGCCGTGTGGCACATCTTCGTCATTCTCGGCGCACTCGTGCATTTCATTTCCATCGCGGTCTATATCGCTCCCGCTGCATATTAAAATTTCGAACGACGGACGTCATCTGGATCTAACACAATTCCCTTGCTTCTACGATTACGATACTTCGCCAAAATCCCCCCTCTTAGCTCCGGCAAAAATATCCCGCTGTCCGGAGGGGCAGAACCGCTGTTCCGATCCAGTCTAGAAGCGCACGCCCATTCCCATGCCTATTGTCAGGCCGCCAATGTTAATATCAAAATCGGCCGGCTTCATGTTGCAGACATTGTATTTAATACGGATGTCTAATACCAACAGTTCGGCGACAACAACGGAAACGCCCGCCGCGGCGCAAAAACCGATTTTGCTTTGTTTAGCCTCGCCCAAAGGCACATTGTTCTCATTGTACATGTAATATCCGATGCCGGCCCCAACGTAGGGCCAAATAGTGCCGGACATTATCCGATAAAGCGCTCCCCCCTCGAGGCTCATGACTTTGACCTTCGTTTCCTCTCCGGTAAAGGAAAATTTGCCCGTCCGCTGGCGGAAATTGGCCTCAAGCCAACCCGCAATCCGCTTGCCTCCCAGCCGCAATTCGCCGCCAAATACCTCCCCATTTCCATAAATGTCCTTGAAGGCCGAATCCGAAGCTAGGTAATAGCCCAAACGCCCGAGAAACATCGATAACGTATCGCGTTCCTTTGGAGTCTCCGACTGGCTGCCGTTGACATTGACCTGCTGGCCCATGAGAACCGGAGAAACGAATAATAAAACAAGTACGATCCCAATTTTTCTAGGCATGACTGTTCCTTTCACTGAACAGTGATCTCGGCCGGAGCGCCTTCACGGCCGCTACGCGTTACCGCTGCGATAGCGTACCGGATGCTCGTTTGCCCCGCCCTCCGGTGGTAGTACTCAGATTCGTTGCCCGCCAACTCAACCAACAGCGAAGGAGTGCCGTTGACGATCTGGTAAATCCTGTATTTGGCGATATCCAAAGCTTGGTTGGCTGGATCGGCCACCCAGGATAGAATATCGATATATTCCGCTTGGGAAAACGTCCGGTTCAACACTTTTCGTCCCGTCGCGATCGGCGCAAAGATGAAACGAAAATTGGCTTTGATGGTTTTATTGGCATCCATGGTGACCGTCACTGGATTCTCGGTGCTCGATATGCTTCCGGTCCAATTTACAAATTCATAATTCGTGTTTGGAACGGCCGTTACCTGAACTTGATTTCCTGGTACGTAGGTGTGGATGCCTGGGGTTGGATTGGTGGTGCCGTTGGAATCAGCTTGGATGGTTAACGTATGGATCGCCCAGCGCTTGTGGACAATCTTGAAGATCCCGTTGGACGCATCGGCGATATAAAGCGCGCCGTCTCGATCGATTGCGGCGTGCGTTGGCAGCACGAATCCCCGGGCAAAAAACTCGACATTCCCGCCCGGATAGGCGAGAAAAACATCTCCGCTGTCCATCCGGGGAATGAAGACTTCCTCGAGATGATTCACGGCGAAGAAATAAATCGTCGGGGGAGGCGGATTGGGCGGTA
>JBGOYP010000153.1:0-6048 GCA_041479785.1 Candidatus Aminicenantia bacterium
GGGCCAACGCGGTGTGGTTCGGGCTCGGGGTGCTGACGTACAACCTGACCTTGGCCGAGAAGCTTCTCTTTCTGGATGCGGAATGGAAAACGAAGACCGTGGCGACGCTCCGCTGGCAGATCATCGAGACGGCCGGCCGTCTGGTTCGTCATGGCCGACGCCTCGTCCTTCGCCTGGTGGCCTCCTGGGAGAAGTTCCAACTCTATCTCCGGATTCGGGCTCGCCTTGCGGCGTTTGTCTGACGCTCAGCTAACGCCTTTTTCTCATTCTCTCCTTCGCAGGAACGGGTCTCAGGGGAGAGCTAACCAAAATCCTCAAAAATCGCTAACAGGATGAAAACTTCGCAAGATCGTCGTCTCCATGATGATTAAAAGGAGCGCTGATGACAAATAAGACGAAAAATTACCCCTTACGAATTCCTAATGGCAATTTTGGGGAACGACGCGCCGCTTGACAAGGAGCTCTCCCGCCTCTATAGTTTCAGTGGAAAGGAAATGGAGGGAGCCATGTCGAAAACTGAAATCCTGCACGACGGGACGGAAATCGTCATCCGCGAATACGCCCATTCCGATTTCGACGCGCTGTTTAAATTCTACGGCGACCTTTCGCCCGAAGACCGCCGCTATCTCCGCGTCGACGTCACCAACCGGAAAACGATGGAACAGCGGATCAAGCTCTTGGATTTCGGTTACCATTTCCGTTTTATCGCCGTTCATCGCGGGGAGATCGTCGGCGACGCGTCGCTCGAGCTGCCGTTCGAGGAATGGCGCCGCAACCAAGGCGAGATCCGGGTCATCGTCGCCGCCCCGTTCCAGCGGCGGGGACTGGGCATGGTGCTCATGAAAGAGCTGTATTGTCTCGCCTTGCGAAAGAACGTCGACACGGTCGTCATCTGGCTGATGCGGCCGCAGGTCGGGGCCCAAAACCTCGGCCGCAAAATGGGGTTCCGCGACGTGGCCGTCCTGCCGGACTACGTCAAGGACCAGTCCGGGCAGATGCAGGACCTGCTCATCATGAAGGGTCAGATCAAGAATTTGATCAAGGAAATCGAGCCTTATTTCGGCCCCATCGACTGGAAGCCCTGCGTCTGAATCAGTCTTCCTCTTCGGCCTTGACCCGGCCGTCCTTCACCGCCTCGGCGATGATCTTCTGCTGCAGGTGCGAGGGGACTTCCTCGTAATGCGAGAATTCCATCAGGAACGACCCGCGGCCGCCCGTGATCGACGTCAGGGTCGGTTCGAAGTCGAGCATTTCGGACATCGGAACGACCGCTTTGAGAATGCGCATATGGCCTTTCTGCTCCATGCCCTGGACCTTGCCCCGGCGCCCGTTCAGGTTGCCCATGATATCGCCCATATAGGCCTCGGGCGTATAGACTTCGACCGTCATGACCGGCTCGAGGAGCGTGGGTTTGGCCTGTTTGATGGCCAGCTTGAACGCCTTCTGCGCGGCGATCTTAAACGCGATATCGGACGAGTCGACCTCGTGGTAGGAGCCGTCGTAGAGAATGACCTTGAAGTCCACGGTCGGATAGCCGGCGAGAACGCCCTTTTTCTTCGCCTCCTCAAGTCCTTTCTGGACGGAGGGGATGAAATTCCTCGGGATCGCGCCGCCGAAAATCTTGTCCTCGAATTCGAAGTCCTTGCCGCGCGGCAGCGGCTCGACCTTGATCCAGATGTCGCCGAACTGGCCGCGGCCGCCGGTCTGCTTCTTATGGCGCCCGTGGACATCGGCCCGGCCTTTGATCGTTTCCTTGTAGGAGACCTTGGGCGGCTTGAGGTCGACGTCGACGTTGTACCTCTTCTTGAGCTTGTCCGTGATGATCCGGACGTGGAGCTCGCCGCCGCCCGAGATGAGCAGCTGGTTCGTATCCGGGTCGCGCTCGAAACGGACGGTGGGGTCCTCTTCGGTGATCCGGTGTGAGGCCTGGCTGATCTTGTCCTCGTCGGCCCGCGTCTTGGGTTCGATGGCGAAGGAAATCGAAGGCTCGGGGAACTTGATCGGCGGGATCACGATCCCGGACCCTTTGGCCGCGAGCGTGTCGCCGGTCGCCGTGACCTTGAGCTTGGCCGTCGCGACGAGGTCGCCCGCCTTCGCCTGCCCTGCGGGCGTCTGCTCCTTGCCCTGGAGAAAAAATATCCCGCCCAGCTTTTCTTCCGTGTCCTTGTTCGTGTTCGTGACCGTGGCTTCGGGATTGGCCCTCCCGCTCAGGATCCGCATCATCGAGATCCGGCCGGTATAGGGGTCGGAGATCGTCTTAAAGACGAACGCGGCGAAGGGCGCGTCCGGGCCGAGTTGGAGGATTTCCTCCTTACCGTTGACAGTCGCCCTCGCCTCGGGCTTGTCCGCCGGCGAGGGCGCGTAAGCAATGATCCCGTCGAGAATCGGCTGGGCGCCGATATTCAGGAGCGCCGAGACCGCGAAGACGGGATAGAGCTGAAGGCCGAGGACGCTCTTTTTGAATCCGTCCCGGATTTCGTCCGGCGAGAGCTCCCCTTTTTCGATGTATTTTTCCATCAGCTTCTCGTCGTTTTCAGCGACCATTTCGACCAGCTCGCGGAAGCGTTTCTCGGCGTCCGCTTTCAGCTCGGCCGGGACGGGTTCCTCCCGGAATTTGCCGCTCTCGTCCGTTTCGAAGAGAACCGCTTTCTGCCGGATGAGGTCCACGACGCCCCGGAAATTCTTCTCCTCGCCGATCGGGATCTGGACCGGGACGGCCTGGCGTCCGAAGAACTGCTGGACGGACTCGACCGTCTGATTGAAGTTCGCATTCTCGCGGTCGAGTTTGTTGACGACGATGATCCGCGGCAGGCTGAACTCCTCGAGCATCTCCCAGACCTTTTCGGTGCCGACCTCGATCCCGGCGACGCCGTCGACCAGGACCGCCGCCGCGTCCACGGCGCGGAGGCCGGCCCTGGTGTCCCAGAGAAAATTGCTGTAGCCGGGCGTATCGACGATGTTGAGTTTGTGGTCCTTGTACTCGACGTAGCAGATCGCGGTCGAAATCGAGATCTGGCGTTCGATCTCTTCGGCTTCGAAGTCCGTCACCGTGTTGCCTTTGTCCACTTTCGTCAAACGGCTGGTCGCGCCCGCGTCGAAGAGAAACGCCGCCGTGAGCGAAGTCTTGCCGGACGAGCCGTGACCGACGAGGGCGATATTCCGGATTTTATCGGCCGTGTAGTCTTTCATCACAATCCTCCAATGCCGGGGTCAACGATGATCGGTCGACTTAAAAAAAATAGAGAATATCATACATCAATCATCGCCCGAAACTCAAGAAAAATGAGCCTTTAGCCCGGGCCCGGATGAGTTTCGAGCGTCTTCAGAATGTCGTCGAGGGCTTGGGGTAAGGGACTCGTGAACTGCATCATCTCCCCGGAGCGCGGGTGCCGGAACGACAGGAGATAAGCGTGGAGGAAGAGCCGGTCAAACCCGGACCCCGGCTTCCGCGGTGAACCGTAGCGCCGGTCCCCCGCGACGGGGTGGCCCGCGGCGCTCAGGTGGACGCGGATCTGGTGCGTCCGTCCCGTGATCGGCCGGACCTCGAGCAGGCTGTGGTCCGCGAACTCTTTGAGGACGCGATATTCCGTGCTGGCCGTCCGCGGTTTGTTCGTTCGGATCGACATCCGGTCGCCGTGGACGGCGTGGCGGCCGATCGGCCAGTCGAAACTTCCCTCTGGGCGGGCGAGATGGCCCCAAGCCAGCGCCCGGTAGATCTTTTTGACCTCGCGGGCTTTGAACTTTCGCTTCATTTCAAGATAGGATTCGGGATTCCGGGCGACGACCATGACCCCGGAGGTGTCTTTGTCCAGCCGGTGGACGATGCCCGGCCGGTCTTCGTCGCCCAGGCCTGTCATCTCGGGAAAATGATACAGAAGGGCGTGGACGAGCGTGCCCGTCCGCATGCCCGCGCCGGGGTGGACGGCCATGCCTGCGGGCTTGTCGATCACGACGATATCCTCGTCCGCGAACAGGATGCGAAGCGGAATGTTCTCGGGAACGAGGTCCGCGGCCGTTGGGATCTCGATGTCGGCCTCGACCGTGTCGCCGGCGCGGAGGATGTAGCTCGATTTTTTATGTTCACCATTGACAACGACCTGGTTCTTGTCGATAAAACGTTGAAATTGGGACCGCGTGAAATCCCGAAATCGCCGGGAGAGGAAGACGTCCAGGCGCGCGCCGGCCCCGGCGTCCTGAGAGACGTGAACGATCTTCTTAGACACGATTCCGTTTTTTGAAAACGGCGTAGAGAATCACGCCAGCCGCGAGGCCAAGAAGACAGAAGAACTGGGGATACGAGACCGTCGTCAGGGCCGTCGGACCTTTGAACAGAAAAGCCTTATCGGGATGGTCGCCCCGGAAGAATTCCGTGAAATAGCGGATGACCGAGTAATTGATGATGTACACCGGAAAGACCTGGCCGTCGAATTTTTTTTTCCGCAGGAGGACGAAGAGGACGAGAAAATTCGCGAAATTGAGGGCCGATTCATAGAGCTGGACGGGATGGAGGGCTTCGCCGAGCGGGATGCCCGTCAATTGATTGGCGTACGGGTCGCGGAACGTCGCCGCCCAAGGAAGCGAACAGTCTTTACCGTAACAGCATCCGGCCAGGAAACACCCGATCCGGCCGAAGCCATGGCCCAGGGCGAGAGCCGGGGCGGCGATGTCCGCGACGTTCCACGTCGGGATCCGTTTCCGGCGAAAATACCAGAGAGCGAACACGACTCCGAACGCCAGTCCGCCCTGGAACACGCCGCCCGAACGGGCGATCCAAAAGAGCTGGCGCGGATTGTGAAGATAATAGGAAAAATCGCCCGCGAGAAGGATGAGCTTGGCGCCGATGAGCGAAACAATGATGATGTAGAACGCGGCGTCCAGAAGCCGCGGCGCGTCGAGGCCGCGGGTTTTGCTTTGGCGGTAGAGAAACCAGAGGGCCAAGGCCACGCCGAGCGCCATGAAGAACCCGTAGGAGTGGATCGTCACCGGGCCAAGCTTAAGCAGGATGGGATGCATTATGATCTCCTGAACAGAAACAGCGCGACCAGCAGAATCGCGCCGACCGAAATACAGGAATCGGCCACGTTGAACGTCGGCCAGTAGAACCCCCGGACGTGAAGTTCGAGAAAATCGACGACGAATCCCCGGGCGAAGCGGTCGATCTGATTCCCGACGGCGCCCGCGAGGAGGACCGACAGAGCAAGCTTCATCGGCCGGTGGCCGGTCGGTGTCTTGATGAAATAATAAACGACCAGGATGAGGGCCACGGCCGACGCAGCCATGAGAAGGGTCGAAACCAGCGTTCCCCGGGTCTGGGAAAACATCCCGAAAATCGCGCCCTTGTTATGGACGTGCGAAATCGCGAAAAAATTCGGGATGACCGGCACCGAGCCGGACAAAGGGACGGTCCTGAGGACGATGGCTTTTGTGACCTGGTCCAGGGCGACGAGGACCGCGATGAGGGTCAGGTAGATAGCGTTGCGCCTCATTCCGGCCTCGCCGTGATGACGTCTTCGCAGCGACGGCAGAGCTCGGGCTGGGCGGCGTTCGCTCCGACATACGTGGAATAGTTCCAGCACCGCCGGCATTTGCCGCCGGGCGCATTCTCGACGATGACCACAAGGTCGTCCCCGGCCGACGCTTCGACGACCACCGAAGAGACGATCAACAACGAGCTTAGCGCGGCCTTATATTTTTCGGCCAGCGCGGCTAGGGATGCCGGAACGCCGAGCCGGACCTGGGCTTCGAGAGAGTTGCCGATCCGTTTCTGTTCGCGGGCGGTCTCGAGCTCCTTCAGGACTTTTTCGCGGATCCCGATGAGCGCATCCCAGTCCTTGAGCGCGTCGGCGGACAACCAGGTTTCGTCATAACTCGGGAACAGGCCGAGGTGGACGGATTCCTCCTTGCCCGCGAACGCGGGCAGAACGTCCCACGCTTCGTCCGCCGTAAACGGCAGGATAGGCGCCATCAGGGTCAGCGTATCCCGGAGGATGAGGAAGAGCGCCGTCTGCGCCGAGCGGCGCAACGGGGACGCCGTTCCCGAGCAATAGA
>JBGOYP010000154.1:0-6044 GCA_041479785.1 Candidatus Aminicenantia bacterium
AGATCGGCCTCGGCACGACAGTTTGGAGCCCCCTGGCCAGCGGTTTCCTCTCGGGCAAATATCTTCGCGGCGTTCCGGCGGGATCGCGGCTGTCGCTGAAGAACTATCAGTGGCTGAAGAAGCGTTTCGAAGGGCCGCAGGCCGAGGAGCAGCTGGGAAAAGTCCGCAAGCTCGGCCGGGTCGCCTCCGAGCTGAGCGTCACCCTGCCTCAACTGGGCCTGGCCTGGTGCCTGAAGAATCCGCATGTCAGCAGCGTGATCACCGGGGCTTCAAGGGCGGAACAAGTCGTCGAGAATATGAAGGCCGTCGAGGTCGCCAAAAAGCTGTCGACCGAGGTGATGGCGAAGATCGAAAAGATCCTGGGCAACAAACCTCAACCTGAGCCCGATTTCAGGTCCTGGTGAGCGGGAGGTAGCCCGATCACTAGAGCGCGCCGTCGCTCTCTTTATCGAGGCGGTCGAAGAACTCGACCATGAATCTGTGCCGCTCCGCGGCGAGCCGCCGCCCCTCTCGGGTGAAGATCCTGTCCTTGACCCAGCGCAGTTTGACCATATATTCCCGGTAGGCGGTGTCTTCTTTTGTATAGGGCAGGGTCTTGGCGATATCGCGGTCCTTGTTGTGAAGCCGGGCTCCGACCTCCCCGGCAAAAAGGAAAGCCCGGCCGATTCCGACCGCCCCGATGGAATCCAGCTTGTCCGCGTCGAAGAGGACCTTGGCTTCTTTGGTCGCCGGGACGGTTTTTTTCCGGAAGCGGTGGGTTTCGATGCAGTGCGCGACGCGGGTGATCGTCTCTTCGGGGACGCCTTGCGCTTCCAGGATTGTCCGGGCCAGGGCCGCGCCCGCCTCGGAATGACAGACCTTTCCGTTCGTCCGGTCCTCTTCCGACCGTCCGATGTCGTGAAGGACCGCGGCGAGCCTCAAGATGTTGAGGTCGGCTTTTTCCTTGCGGCCGATGCGCAGGCATAATTGCAACACCCGTTCGGTGTGGTCCCAGGCGTGGCTTCCCCGGGAGTCGTGAAAGAATGAACGCGCTTCCCGTCGGATCCGTTCATAGAGCCGATCGGCGGCGGAGGTCCTTTTCTTCGAAGGCCGTTTTGGGGTTTTGGGTCGAGTCGCCATTCGTTTTTCTTCGAGCGCCCTATTATATACCGGAAAACGGATGAAGGCGAAGGCTAATAACGCAATCCAGCCGCCGCGCGCGCGGCGCAGCGGTCCATCCATACAAAAGAAAAAATGGATATCTTCCATTTTGTGTAGAATGAGATAAGAAAAAATCCGGAAACGGCCGAAGCGACCATGGAGGATTTAGCCTTTCCGAGCCGGCCTTCGAGCTTTTTTAAGCAACCTTTTAGGGGCGGTTTTCGTCTTTAGGAGTGAACGCTAATGACGGAGGAGATCGTGAACATGAAAAAAAGCTTATTTACGTTGATGATTTGTCTGGCCTTTTTCGCCGGAGCGGCCTGCCTTGTCGCCGCCGAATACCAGGAAAAATTCGAAAAAACACTTCCTCTTACGGCCAATGGGAGCTTCAGCCTGAAGAATACGAACGGGGATGTCTTAATCTCGACGTGGACGAGAAGCGAGGTCGAGATCAAAGCGGTTAAGACTGCCAAACGGAACAAGGAAGATCTGGACCGGGTCAAGATCGAGGTCAGCGCCGCCGGCGACTCCGTCACGGTGGACACGATCTATGAAAAAACCTTCTTACGGAACATCCGGGTCGACGTCCAGTATAAAGTCAAGGTCCCCGAAGGCGTCCGGCTGCAGAAGGTCCGTTCGACCAACGGCGACGTCGTGCTGACGGGCCGTTTTTCGGACGCTGATGCCGGCACCACCAACGGCGACGTCAAGCTCGAGAGCGCCTCCGGCAAGTGTCTGGCCCATACGACCAACGGCGATATCCGGGCGGTCAATTTCAAAGGGCCGATCGAGGCCTCGACGACCAACGGAAACATCCATCTCGATATCCAGACACTCGAATCCGGCATCATCGGGCACACAACGAATGGCTCGATCACCCTGAAGATGGGGGGCGAGTTGAACGCCAACTTCAGGGCCCATACGACGAACGGCCGGATCCGAACGGATTTCCCGATCACGATCTCGGGGACGGTCAATTCGAGGCGGACGCTCGAGGGAACTCTGGGCAAGGGCGGGCCGGAGATCGATCTCCGGACGACCAACGGTTCCATCACCCTGTCGCGCTGATAAAGACAAAAATAGAACGATGGGGTCGCGTCTACAATCGGCCGCAAAAAAGTGGAAAATGTAGACGCGACCCCATAAAAACGCATATTGATTGCCATCCTCTTGTTTGATATGCTCCCCTCATTCTGTTTAAACAAAGAAGGACAGGGGACCGGCCATGAAGTGTCCGAAATGCCTGCAGGACAATCCCAGCGATACGCGCTTCTGCGGGAACTGCGCGGCGCCGCTCGGCCCGACGTCGCCGGGGGCCGAGCGTTCGGCCGGCCCGACCGAGACGATCGCGACGATTGTGACCGAGCTCCGGACGGGGACTGTCTTCGGCGGCCGGTACCAGGTGATCGAGGAACTCGGCAAGGGCGGGATGGGCCGCGTCTACAAGATCTACGACGAGAAGACCCGGGAAAAGATCGCTCTCAAGCTCCTCAAGCCTGAGATCGCCGCCGACAAGGAGGCCATCGAGCGGTTCGGGAATGAGCTTCGCTTCGCCCGGAAGATCAGCCATCGGAACGTCTGCCGGATGTACGACCTGGGCGAGGAAAAAGGGACGCACTTCATCACGATGGAATACGTCTCGGGCGAGGACCTGAAGAGCATCATCCGGATGATGGGGCCGATGAGCGCGGGAAAGACGCTGCACATCGCCCGGCAGGTCTCCGAAGGGCTGGCCGAGGCGCACCGGCTGGGGGTGTATCACCGCGACCTCAAGCCCCAGAACATCATGATCGACCGGGAGGGGAACGTCCGGATCATGGACTTCGGGATCGCCCGCTCGGCCAAGGTCAAAGGGTTGACCGGAGCGGGGGTGGTGGTCGGGACGCCGGAGTACATGGCGCCGGAGCAGTTCGAAGGGAAAGAGGCGGATGCGAGGTCGGATATTTATGCCCTGGGCGTCATCCTCTACGAGATGACGACGGGGCGGCTGCCGTTCGAGGGCGACACGTTCGTCAGCATCGCCTTGAAGCAGAAGACCGAAGTGCCGCGGACGCCGAAAGACTTCAATCCTCAGCTTCCGGACGATCTCTCGCGGTTGATCCTGCGCTGCCTGGAGCGGGACCGGGAGAAGCGCTTCCAAAATGTCGACGACATCCTGGCCGACCTGGCCAAGATCGAGAAGGGTGTGCCGACGACGGAGAGAGTCCTGCCTTCCCTCCCGTCGACGTCGCGGCAAATCACGGTCTCGTTCAATCCGCGGAAGATCGTCATCCCCGCCGTCGCCGTCCTTGTCGTCGTCGCGGCGGCGATTATCGTCATCCTCAGCCTGCCGACCGGCAAGAAGGCGGCTCTTCGCGCCTCCGGCAAACCGACGATCGCGATCGTCAATTTCGAAAACAAGACGGGCGACAAAGATCTCGACAAATGGAGCACCGGCATCCGCGACCTGCTTATCACCGACTTGGCTCAGTCAAAATTCTTGGACGTTCTGAGCGACAGCGATGTTTACGGAATCCTCAAGAAATTCAACTTAGCCGACATCGCGACATATTCGACCGACGACCTGGTTCGGATCGCCGACGCAGGCGGCGCCCAATACACGGTCAACGGAAGCTTCCTCAAGGCAGGCGACCAGATCATCATCAACGCGACCTGCCAGAAGCCCCATTCGCGCGCCGTCATCTCCCCGATCCGGATGACCTGCCGGGGATTCGAGGAGATCACGGTCCGGATCGACGAGATCACCCAAAAAATCAAATCCGATTTGAATCTCAGCCGGGCTCAGATCGCCGGCGATATCGACAAGAACATCGGCGAGATTTCGACTCCGAACGCCGAGGCTTGGGCTTATTACGTCGAATCCCGAAGATACCATTTCCGTGATGAACCCGAAAAAGCCATCCCTCTTCTCCAAAAAGCCCTGTCCCTCGACCCCGAGTTCGTCATGGCCACTCGGGCTTTAGACTCCGCCTATAATAACATCGGCGATTGGCCCGAAAGTCGAAAATACATAGCCAGAACCCTCGAGCTCATTCAAAAGCATCCGGAGCGGATCTCAGAACGGGACCGCCTTTTTATCGAACAAAGTCATTACGGGTGGAGCAAACCGGAGCCGGAATGGGCGAAGTCGCTTGACGCGGGTCGAAAGTTGCTCGCTCTCTATCCCGACGATCCTTATGGCAACTACTATATGGCCAGCGTCTACCAAAGTATTGAAGATTGGGACGAAGCGTTGAAATATTTTGAGAAGAGCGTCAGCGCGAGGTCCAAGTTTGCCTCCACCTATGCAGGCATGGCCTCCGTCTATCGGGCCAAAAATGAACCCGCAAAGGCGCAAGACGTCCTGGAAAAGTACCTCCGCGAGGTCGAGAACACGGCCTCCGGCCACCAGAGCCTGGGTTATCTCCACATCAGCCGGAATCGTCTCGACCTCGCCGGTCGGGAGCTTGAGACGGCCGAGACGCTCAATCCGTCGGACTGGTATAATCGCAGCCTCCGAGGGGACATCCTTTTGCTGAAGGGCGATCTCGTCGGGGCGGAAGCCGAGTATCGCGCCTTGCTCGACGAGAAACTCCCCATGGCTCGTTACTCCGGCTTTCTCGGACTCTTTTGTTTGCTACCTCTCGAAGGCCGCTACAAGGAATTAAAAAAGATTATGTCTCCCTTGGTCGAGCAGTCGCGGAACGCGGGAGCCGGCGAGGCCGAATGGAATGCCCGCTTCGCCATCGCCTATTCGTCTTGGCAATCCGGCCGGCCGGGCGTCGCCGTCGACGAATGCCAAAGGGCTTACGGCGTCAACGGCGGACGCCAGGATTCGGACTATAAGAGACGAACTCTACATCTTAAAGGCTTCGCCTATTTGGGTTTGAATCGGATCGCCGAAGCAGAGAAAACGGCCGAAGAGCTCAAAGCTCTAATCGACAAGGGATTGAACAAGAAAGCGATACGCCTCTATGACCACCTTCTGGGCGCGGTCGAGCTGGCGCGGAACAATACGCCTAAAGCGTTTGAATATCTCGAGAGGGCCGTCCGTTCGCTCCCCTCCGGGCCATATGAAAAGGATGCCTGGTTCCTAGAGACACTGGCGAGCGCCTACCTCCGGGCGGGCGATTTGGAAAAGGCGGGGACGGAGTACGAAAAGATCGTGGAATTAACGGATGGGCGGTTGGGTTACGGCGATATTTACGCCCGGAGTTTTTACGCGCTCGGCCTGATCCATGAGAAACTGGGCGATAAGGCAAAAGCCCGCGAGAATTTCCGGAAATTCCTCGAACTTTGGAAAAACACCGATGCCGATCTTCCCGAACCGGCCGAGGCGAAAAAGCGCCTGGCCGCGCTGTCCTAAAAAGTTACCAGAAAAAGCGTGCCTTACTTTTTGTCCGCGGCCGCGGCCTTGATCGAGTCGATCGTTTTCTGGATCCCTTCCCTGATTTGGGCCGGTTGAGCGGGAGCTAGAGAGAGAGCCTTCTCGGCGGCCTTCAGTGCTTCGCCGTAGTTTTTCATCTTCTGGTAAACCGAAGCTAGAGCATTGTACGAAGCGTACGCCGCCGGCGTCAGCTCGGCTACCATCTTCGCGGCGGCCAAGGCGCTGTCGAGGTTCGTCCCCTGTTGAGCCCAGAACTGAGCGTATCGGCCCAGAGCGGGACCGCTTTTGGCGTTCTGGCTCATGTACTCCGGTCCGTAGACCGCGAGGGCCTTCTCCGGCCGGCCGGCGTCCACGTAGATCTGGGCGGCCATTGGAGCGGCGGTCATCCCCGGGGGGCCGCCCATAGGGACCGCCGGAACGGCATCCGCCTTGGCGGCCGGCGGAGGCGCCGCGGCGACTTTCAGCATCTGGTCCGCGGTTTCGACGGCCTTGGCCTTGTCGCCTTTGAGGAGATAGAGCCGGGCGAGGTTTCCATAGG
>JBGOYP010000155.1:0-6027 GCA_041479785.1 Candidatus Aminicenantia bacterium
AAAATTAGGTAATTATAAAAGATTTGGCACTAAATCACAGATACGCTGAGCGAGCATGTTGAAGATGTTGTCCCTCCTATTATTATACCGGAATTCCATTTCTTTGAGATACAGAGGAAACTTCTCTTTCGAGACGCCATGAAACTTGGCCAAGCGTTCCTTCGCAAAGCTCCAGAATCCTTCCAAGCCGTTGATATAGACCTTCCCCCGCGAAAACCGCTTCCCATGATCGATTCTCAAATGCCGATACCCGCAAAACATCAAAGCGTCGTAGCTGCGGAACTTGTCCGTATAGACAATCGATCCCCGGCGGACTATTTTAACCGTCATGTTCAACAGAGATTCGGCCGTCACATCCTTGACGACGGAAACCTTCACCACCCCTTTTCTCTCGAGAATACCGAAGACGGGGACCTTATTGAAAGCCCCTCGCCCGCGCTTCCCTTTTCGTCGCCCTCCAAAATAGGTTTCATCCATCTCGATCTCGCCCTGGAGAAGCTCATCGGCTTCCGGCGTCTGAGCCACGATGGCCGCCCGAATCACATTCACCGCTTTCAAGGCCGTGGGATAGCTGACGCCCACCTGCTTGGCGATTTTCCGGGCCGAAACCTCCAGCTCAAAGAGTTTAAGAATCCAGAGCCAGGTTTTCGGAGAGATCTTGAGGCGATTAAGCCAGCGATTCGAGAAGTCGTGGAAGGTGTAACCGCATCGCGGGCAGCGGTATTTTTTGTCTCGAATGCGGTAGGTTTTATAGCTGCGACAGTGTGCGCAATAAACATGGCGATTTCGCCAGCAGAATTTGCGGAGGTATAACCTGGCCTTATTTTCTGATTTAACAATGACTTCGAAGGCATTTATGTTCATTGACACCATTATAATCCGGTGTCAAACCTTTTATAATTACCTAAGATAAATAGGATGGAGACTCAAGACCCGAAGCCGCGTTTTAGGGTATAATAAAAAAACAGGATGAAACTCCTTAAGATCGGTATCTCGGGCGTAAGAGGGATCATCGGGGATTCGATCACGCCCAAGCTCGTCATGGACTTCGCCGCGGCCTTCGGCACGTTTGTCGACGGGAAACCCGTCCTCGTCGGCCGCGACACGCGAGTTTCCGGTCCGATGCTTCAAGCCGCCTGCCAGGCCGCGCTTCTTTCGACAGGATGCGACGTCCTGGACGCCGGCGTCTGCCCGACCCCGGTCCTCCAGTACATGGTCGGGCGGCTTCGGGCCAAAGGCGGGGTCTCGATCACAGCCGGGCATAACGACATCCAATGGAACGCCCTCGCGTTCCTCAACCAGGAAGGGACATATCTCAACCCCTTCCAGGGCGCGGAGGTCCTGGACATCTTCCATCTCGGAAAATTCAAGAAGGCCGGCGTGGACGGATTAGGAAAAATCAGGGAAACAAAAGACCTCTCCGCGGCGTACTTCCGGGCGCTGCGCTCTTTTATCGACGTCGACGCGGTCCGCCGGGCCCGCCCCAAGGTCGTCATCGACGCCGGCAACGGTGCGGCCGCGCCCTACCTCGCGCCGTTCTCGGCAGCCCTGGGTTTCGAGCTAGTCCCGGTCAACAACGAACCCAACGGGTTCTTCCCCCACGACCCCGAGCCGAGGCCGCGCAACGCCCAACAGGTCGTGGCCGTCATGAAAGTCGTGGGAGCGGCGGTCGGGTTCCTCCTCAACAGCGACGTCAGCCGCGTCTCGCTCGTCAGCGAAACGGGCGAGAGCCTGTCCGAGGAGTTCACGTTTCCCCTCGTCGCCAACGAATACCTCAAGTCCCACTGCGGGCCGGTCGTGACGAACCTTTCGACGTCTCGGATGATCGAGGACGTCGCCCGCGACCGCGCCTGCCCGCTCGTCCGGACGAAGGTCGGCCAGTCCTATGCCATACACGCCCTCGCCCAGGAGGAGGCCGTGCTGGCCGGCGAGGGCAGCGGCGGAGTCGCCTTCGCCGCCTTCCATCCGGCATTCGACAGTTTCCTGACGATGGGGTATATCCTGGAAATCATGGCCAAACGCGGCCTGCCCGTGTCCCGGCTCGTCGCCGAGCTGCCCCGCTATCACATCGTCAAGGAAAAGATCTATTGTCCGCCCTCCCGGGTGCATTCCGTGGTGAGTGAGGTTAAAAAGCTGTTCCATCACCACGAGGTCGACGCCTCGGACGGCATCCGGGTCGAAGACCGGACTGGCTGGGTCCTGGTCCGCACCTCGGGCACCGAGCCCATGATCCGCGTCGTCGCCGAAGACAAGGTCAAGGAGAAAGCCCGGGCGCGGGCGGACGAGGTCATCAACTTCCTCAACGTCCTGATCCAATGAAAAAGACGTCATCGCTCAAGATCAGCATTTCCGGAGTCCGGGGCATCGTCGGGGACAGCCTGACGCCGCAGCTCGCGGGCACATTCGCCCAGGCCTTCGGGACGTATATCGGCGGCGGCCCGGTCCTCGTCGGCCGCGACACCCGCGCTTCGGGAACGATGCTCGAACAGGCGGTGCTCGCCGGGCTCCTGGCGACGGGATGCCAGCCCGTCGAGGCCGGCATCTGCCCCATCCCGTCGTTCCTGTTTCTGACCAAGGACATCAAAGCGGCGGGCGGAATCGCCGTCACGGCGAGCCACAACCCCAAGGAATGGAACGGGCTGAAATTCATCAGCCGCGACGGCTTGTATCTCACTCCCCATCAGACCGAGGAATTCCTCGACATCTACCATCAGGGCGAGTTCACGCTCGCCGCGCCCGAGCGTTATAAAGGGCTCAAAACCGAACCGGCGCCCGCCGAGCCGCATCTGAGGAAACTCCTCGGCCATTTCGACGTGGGCCTCATCCGCCGAAAAAGGTTTAAGGTTGCCGTCGATTGCGGCAGCGGGGCCGGAGCGACCTTGGTGCCGCGTCTTCTGGACGAGCTCGGTTGCGAGGCCGTTCTCATCAACGCCGTTCCCGACGGGTCGTTCGCCCACCAGCCGGAGCCGCTGCCGGAGAACATCCGCGAGATCTGCCGGACGGTCGTTAGGCGCGAAGCCGACGTCGGCTTCGTCCAGGACGCGGACGCCGACCGGCTGGCGGTCGTCAGCGAAAAAGGCCTGCCGCTGGGCGAAGAGATGACCCTGGCCCTCGCGGCGCAGTATGTCCTGGGCCGGAAAAAAGGGTCGGTAGTCTGCAACCTCTCGACGACCCGGGCCATCGACGACATCGCCGCGGCCCGTCAGGCCAAGGTCGTCAGGACGAAGATCGGCGAGATCAACGTCGTCGAAAAATTGCTGTCGGCCGATCCGCCCGCGGCAATCGGGGGCGAGGGCAACGGCGGCGTCATCCTCCCCGACATCCATCCCTGCCGGGACAGCTTCACCGCGATCTGCCTGATCCTGGAGGCCATGGCGAGGTCCGGAAAATCGATCTCCGCCCTATGGCGCGCCGTCCCGAAGTACGCCATGATCAAGGCCCGGGTCGAAGGCTCGGCCGAGCAGGCTTACCGCCTGATCGGACGACTTAAAAAAGTCTATGAAGACAAAGGCCGGGTCAGCTTGCTCGACGGAATGAAGGTCGATTTTCCGGACCATTGGATTCACGTCCGGCCCTCGAACACCGAGCCGATCATCCGCGTGATCGCCGAGGCGAAGACGCCGGTGCGGGCGCGCGCGGCCCTCCGAAAGCTGATAAGCGAGATCGCCCGGCTGCAAAAGAAAATCCGATGACGGCATATACGCTGATCACGGGCATCGATATCTACACCCCGCATAACCTCATTCCGGCCGGCGTGGTCGCCGTCCGCGACGGCAAAATCGCGTTCGTGGGGACAAAAACCGGAGCGCGACGCGTCGTCAGCGGCCCGGGCCTAACGACCCTCGATTTTAAAGGCCACATCGCCGTTCCCGGGTTTATCGATATCCATGTCCACGGCGGAGGGGGCGCGGATTTTATGGACGGGACGCCGGATGCGGCGGCCAACGTCCTTGAAACGCATTTGAAGAAAGGGACGACCTCGGCCGTCCCGACCGTAATGACGGCCTCCGAAGATGACATCGTGCGGGCGATCTCGGCCGTCCTCGAACTGCGAAAAGCGGGAAAACCGTTACCGGAGGTCCTCGGCCTCCACCTCGAAGGGCCGTTCATTTCCAGGGACAAGTCCGGCGCCCAGCCCGAAAAATACATCCGCCCGTTCGACGTCGGGACGCTGTCCGCGTTCATCAAGGCCGCGAAGGGAACGGTCCGACACGTGACCCTGGCCCCCGAAATCCCGAAGGCCGGAGCTCTGGTCCGGTATTTGAAAAGGAAGGCCATCATCGCCGCGGCCGGACATTCGAACGCCACGTTCGGGCAGGCGATAAAAGGCTTGAAAGCCGGCATTTCGCACGGCACCCATCTTTTCAACGCCATGAGCGGGCTCTTTCATCGCGACCCCGGCCTGGCCGGCGCCCTGCTCATGGACGACGCCGTTTCGGTCGAGCTTATCGCCGACGGGATTCACGTCCACCCGGCCGTTCTTCGGCTCGTGACGCGAGTGAAGCCGCTCGAGAAAATCGTCCTGGTCACCGACGCGACGCGCCGGACCGGTTTGAGCCAGGTTCCTCCGCGAACGGCCGAAGGCAAACTCTACGGAAGCGCGATCACGCTCGACATCGCCCTCAGGAACATGGTTGACTGGACCGGCCTGCCCTTGACCGACATTCTGCCCATGGTCACATCAAATCCGGCCTGTCTGATGGGCGCCGGGAACAAGAAGGGCGCCCTCAGGAAGGGCGCAGACGCGGATATCGTCATTCTCGACCGCCGCCTCCGCGTTAAGGCTGTCTTCCTAAAAGGCAAGCGGATATAAGATATATCTTAATCTTCTATTTTCCTTGACAGGCGCTCCTTTTTGTTGTTAACGTATTAATACTTTTTCTGCCGAAAACGGGTCAACATGAAGAAAATAAAGAACTTTTCCGAAGATGACGAGGAGACGAGCATGGCTCCAAGGGTCGATTTCGACGAAATAAACAGGATCATCAAGCTGCTCGAGGAAAAAAATCTGTCCGAGTTCGAGCTCGAGGTCGAGGGGTTCAGGGTTAAAATCGCCCGGAACACCCCTCTCCTATATGGGCCGACCGGCCGGCCCGCCGCTCCCGCCTCCTATCCGACGGCGGCTTCTGATGCTCCGGGCGTCTCTTTCGCCGCCGAGGACCTCGCTTCCGAGGCGAAAGGGCCGATTCACGACGTAACGTCGCCCATGGTCGGCACGTTCTACCGTGCCCCCACGCCTAACGCCCCCCCCTTCGTCGAGGTCGGCGATCCCGTCAAAAAGAAGCAGACACTTTGCATCATCGAAGCCATGAAGCTCATGAACGAGATCGAGAGCGACTTCGACGGGGTCGTCAAGGAGATCTACGTCGAGAACGGAAAGCCCGTCGAATTCGGGGCGAAGCTCTTCGCCGTCGTTCCCACCGCGTGACGCTCGATGTTCTCGAAGATCCTCATCGCCAACCGCGGTGAAATCGCCCTCCGCATCATCCGCGCCGCCAAGGAACTGGGTCTCAAAACGGTCGCCGTCTATTCCGAAAGCGACCGGACCGCGCTCCACGCCCTGCTGGCCGACGAAAAATACTGCATCGGCCCGGCCAAGGCGTCCGAAAGCTATCTGAACATCCCGAACCTCCTGACCGTCGCCGAGATCACGAAGGCCGACGCCATCCACCCCGGCTATGGCTTCCTGGCGGAAAACCCGCGCTTCGCCGAAATCTGTGAGACGTCCGGCATCACGTTCATCGGTCCGCCGGCCTCGGTCATCCGCCTGATGGGCGACAAGAGCCGGGCCCGCCGGGAAATGGCCAAAGCCAAGCTGCCGATCATCCCGGGGAGTGACAAGGTAATCGAGGACGTCGCCGAAGCCAAGAAGATCGCCCAGAAAATCGGATTTCCCGTGATCATCAAGGCCACGGCGGGCGGCGGCGGCAAAGGCATGCGCATCGCCCGCAACGCCCAGCATCTCGAGGAGCAGTTCCCGATCGCTCAGAACGAGGCTAAATCGGCCTTCGGCGACCCGTCCGTCTA
>JBGOYP010000156.1:0-6023 GCA_041479785.1 Candidatus Aminicenantia bacterium
CGGCGGCCTGCTGGTCGGAAAGACCGGGCGAAAAGGGCAGGGGCCGGGAGAATTCAAGGCCCCGAGGCTCCTGGATTGCTCCGGGTCCCGCCTTTTCGCGACCGACCAGAACAACCCGGGGATCCAGGTCTTCGACCGGGACTTGACCTTCAAAACGGCGATCCCGTGCCGCTCGGCCGTCCAGGCCATGAGAGCGCTCGGCCCCGATAAAGTCGCGGTGCTGACCATGAGAGCGCTCGGAGCCTCCAGCCTTCAAGTGCTGAACGCCGAGGGAACGCTGCTTTCCGAGCTGTCGTTCGCCGACCCAAAGGCGGGCCTGTTGATGGACTCGGCCAGCTTCACCGCCCTGCCCGACGGCTCGTTCGTCATCGCCTATCTTTTTCAAGATCGCGTCGAGCGCTGGACGGCCGAAGGCCGACGTGTGTGGTCACGGGCGGTCCTCGGTCCGAAAAAAGTCCCGACGACAAAAATGGACAGTCCCCTCGGTTCGTTGACTCTTCCCACGGAGACGTGTTTCCACGACATCGCCGCCGACAGCCGGGGACGCCTCTTCGTCCTGGGCGGACGGATGGCGAAGAACGCGGCGCGGGACGTCTTTGTTCTCGACGCGGACGGCCGGCTCTTCACGACCTTCACCTTGCCCGATACGAGCCATTGTCTCGTCATCGACGGGAAGGACCAGCTCTACGTTCGGGCCAACGAAGGGATCACGCTGAAGAAATACCGGATGCGCTATGAATAGCCGGCTCGTGGCCTGGGTCGCGGTCGCGGCGGTTCTGATGTTGACCGCCGTTGCCGGAATGTTTCCGGCGAGCCCCGTCCAAGCTGAGCCGGCGCCCGTCGCCCGCGGCGCCGGCAACGCCTGCTGGGTCCTGATGGATTTCGACGCTTTTTCCTGCGGCCTGTGTCTCGACGCGCTCGTGGATTTTTGCCGGGCCCTTCCGCAAACGGTCCAGGAGCGATGCGTTCGAGGCATCCTGGCCTGTCGCGCGCCCCAAGGGAAGGAGGCCGCGGCCCGCCAGGCCGGCATTATCGCTAAAAAATGGAACGGATTCCGGAAAGCCAACGACATCCGGTTTCCGGTTTTCATCGACGCGGGCCACCTCTTCGCGGCCGGCCTCGGCTCGGGCCCGGCCGTCCTCCTCTTCGACGAGAACGCGGGAACGATTCGCCTGTACCCCCTGCCTCTTCGTCCGGCCCAGCTTGAGGACGTCCTGGCAATTCTGCGAAAATAAGAACGACTCGGAAGGGAGCGAACATGATCCAGCCGACACGACTCAGGTCACTCAACGCCAAAGACGTCCGGGACGGAGATTACGTTCTCTACTGGATGCAGGCTTCGCAGCGCGCCGAATCCAATCACGCCCTGGAATATGCCGTCCTCCGGGCCAATGAGCTCCGCAGGCCGGTCGTCGTCTATTTTGGGCTGACCGGGAGCTTTCCGGACGCCAACGCGCGCCATTATGCGTTCATGCTCGAAGGCTTGGCCGAGGTCAAACGCGCCTTGGCCGCCAAGGGCATCGTCTTCGTGGTGCGCGCGGTCTCGCCCGACGAAGGCGCGGTCGAGATGGCGGGACGAGCTTCTCTCGCCGTCACGGACCGGGGATACTTGAAAATCCAGAAGGCGTGGCGGGCCACGGCGGCCGAACGCATGGACTGCTCGGTCATTCAGGTCGAAGCCGACGCCGTCGTCCCGGTCGAAGACGCTTCGCCCAAGGAGGAATACGCGGCCGCGACGATCCGGCCCAAGATCCTGAAGAAGCTCAAGGATTATCTCGTTCCGCTCAGGGAACGTCGCCCGCGGAAGGACTCGCTAACCTTCGAATTTCCCGCCCTCGACATCGACGATATCGATAAGACGGTCGGCCTCCTCGGCGCCGACCGGAGCGTAGCTAAAAGCGCTTTCTATCGCGGCGGAACGAGCGAAGCCAAAAAACGCTTGAAGCAGTTCTTGAAGGACAAGGTCGACCATTTTCAGGACCTGCGCAACAACCCGGCCCTGGATTATCTTTCCCACCTCAGCCCGTATCTGCATTTCGGCCAGATCTCGCCGCTCTACGTCGCGCTCGAAGCGTCCAAGATTTCGAGCCCGGGCAAAAACGCTTTTCTCGAGGAGCTGATCGTCCGGCGGGAGCTGAGCCTGAATTATGTTCACTACAACGCCCAGTATGAGACCTTCGACGGGGTCCCGTTCTGGGCGCGAAAGACGATCGCCGCCCATCAGGACGACGCGCGGCCGGCCTTATACGCGCTCGAGGACTTGGAGGCCGCGAAAACGCACGACCCCTACTGGAATGCGGCCCAACTCGAAATGGCCCGGACCGGGAAGATGCACGGTTACATGCGGATGTACTGGGGCAAAAAAATCATCGAATGGACCCGGGCGCCCGAAGACGCGTTCCGGGCGGCGCTCTATCTGAACAACAAGTACGAACTCGACGGCCGCGACCCCAACGGGTTCACGGGCGTGGCCTGGTGCTTCGGCAAGCACGACCGTCCCTGGCAGGAGCGGACGGTTTTCGGAAACGTCCGGTATATGAATGACAACGGACTGCGCCGCAAGTTCGACGCCGACCAATACGTTCGGAATGTCGAGAAGCTGACCGGCTGACGCCTCAGGGACGTGTCCCGCGATTCCAGTCCGCTCTCCAAATATGGTGCTTCTCGACCAGATGGTGCGGCTGGTAGGAAAGTTTGGCCCGCCGCAGCCCCGGCACGCCCATGTCTTGTTCGCGGTTGATGAACGCATAGGATGCGAACTCATGCCGGACGAACTCGCGGTTCATGAACTGGGCCAGGCCGTCATAGCGCGGACTGACGATCTCGATGTGGATCACGGCGGTGTCCGAGGAGAGTCGTTCCCCGATCGAAAAAGCGGTGATGCGGCCTTCAACCTCGATCGCGCCGCCGGAGAGGTCGAGTTCGGCGAAGTGCGTCAGCGCCTCCTGGATGGCGCTGTTCTGGGCCTCGGCCATCGGGCTGTTCGCGCTCTTCTCCGCCAGCCATTCCTCGAAAAGACGCCGGCAGTCGGGCAGCGCGTCGGGCGTCAGCCGTAAATAGCGAGACGCGTTCGCGCGCTCGAATTTACTGATCCGGTTGCGCTTGCCGTCGTATTTTTTGCCGCGCAGTTCGATGAGGTCGGCCGACGCATAAACGTAATCGGAGTTGTCTCGGTCGGCCTCGCAGCTGAAGCCCGGACAGAATTTCGCGGCGAAGGACACGGGGATCCGCGATAGCCGGGGCGCGACCGTCAGACACGTCGCGATCGTCTCGGGGATCCCGGTCTCGCCGACGGGTTGGAGGACGTAGGGCGGCTCGTCGGGCGGCTCGAATAGGAGGCAGAGATTGCCGTTGATGACGGTGTAGCGCGGATGGTCGAAATGTCGCCAGATGAAGGAGTTGCCGAAACTCAATTCGCAAACTTCGACCGGACAATCCTTGAGGAACGCTTCGATGACCGCCCTGTCCTCGAGTCCAAGCGTTTTGAATTCGGGGAACAGGGGCGGGTTCGAGCGACGCGTCCGGACCATGACCGTGCACATCTCCTTCGAACATCCTTCGCACCAGGCCGGGTCCTTCGCCATGCCGGCGGGGAGCCGGGCCGCTTTTTCGAACCCGTTCACGGCGAAAAAATCCGGGATGACGGTCGCAAGATAGACATCTCCGGAGGCGTTTCGGAGCAGCGTTTCGACGAGCCTCCGGCCCGTGCCGTTTCCCCGGTGGGCCGGGTCGACCCCGAGGGCGATAAGCTCGTCGCAATCCGGGTGTTTTCGCAGGGCGACGTGGCCGACGATGCGGCCGCCCTCTTCGGCGACCCATAGGGTATCATCCTTCAAGCCGGGGTCGTCCAGGCCGAGCGAGGCGGCCAAATCGAGAATCCGCGGGACGTCGTCCGGCCGCGCTTTTCGGATATTCATAACGGCGTATTATAACACGCTTTTATGCTATGATGAGGGGATGAAAAGGCGAGTCCCGGTCGGCTTTTTTTTGTTTATCCTGGTCGCGGCCGGCACCGCGTTCGGCGGCTCGCGAAAGTTCGAGTTTCGAGCCTCCTATGGCGGCTGGACGTTCTCCCCGTTTCTGTCCGCCGTGGAGCGGGCGAGCGAACGCCTGGCCTCGCAGGAATACGACATCGTCGTCGCCTCCTTCCTCCTCGGTCAAGTCTTTCCCGAATTCAGCCCGAAGATCGATATGTCCTCGTCGGGACATTTCTTCTCTTTCGGCTGCTGGATTAACCTGACGGACCGCTGGTCCGTCGGACTCGAAGGCGATGTCCTGAAATGCCGGCTTCCGTTCTCACTCGACGTGAACCAGGTCATCGCGATCCTCGGATACCCCGTAGCCGTAGTCCATGCCAGCGGTTTGGGAGACGTTCGTCTCAACGCCCTCGTCGTTTCGCTCTTGGGGCGTTGGGCGCCGGTAAGGACAAAGACGTTCGCCGTGTATCTCAAGGGCGGGGTCATGGCCTTTCCCTATAACGGGGCGTTCTCCGTCGACTTGACGGTCCGGGCCGAGACGCCGCTGGGGGACCTTTCATTTTCCGGCCCGATCACACAGACCATCGAAGAGATGCGGGACCTCGGCGTCGACGCGCCCCGGTTGATCGTCTCTCCGCTCGCCGGGATGATCGTCCAGGCGGAGATTTTTCGGGGGGTCGGCCTTTTCTTGGACGCTACGGTCAGCCAGGGGACCTTTTTTTCCGGCGGCCTCTTCGTGTCGTTTTGAAGACGGTCGCGGTTTGACCCCGATCGGCGGCGTGTGCTATAAAGTCGTGTAATTTCTTCGAGAAATATCATGATGACCGTCCGTTTCGCCCCCAGCCCGACCGGCTGGCTGCACCTCGGCAGCGCCCGCACCGCTCTGTTCAATTGGCTCGCCGCGCGGCATTACGGCGGCCGGTTCCTTCTTCGAGTCGAGGATACGGATAAAGCCCGGTCCGAGGGCCGGTTTCTCGAGGAGATCCTGGAGGATCTTCGCTGGCTCGGCCTCGACTGGGACGGAGACCTCGTCTTCCAGAGCCGCCGTTTCGACATTTATCGACACAAGGCCGAGGAGCTCATCGCCGCAGGCCAAGCCTACCGCGACGGCGACGCCGTCCTGTTCAGGGTCGACCCCGCCCGGATGGTCGTCTATGACGACCTCATCCACGGCCGGATCGAGGTCTCGGCCGAGACCATCAAGGACCAGGTCCTGATGAAATCCGACGGCTCGCCCGCCTATAATTTCTCGTGCGTCGTGGACGATGCCGACCTCGGCGTCACCCACATCCTCCGCGGCGACGACCACATTTCGAACACGCCGAAGCAGATCCTGTTTTACGACGCGCTCGGCCTGACCCCGCCGCGCTTCGGCCATATGCCGCTCATCCTCGGCCCGGACGGGGCGAAGCTTTCGAAGCGGCACGGCTGTGTTTCGGTGCGGGAATACCGGGACGAGGGCTACCTGCCCGAGGCGCTCGCCAATTATCTCGCGCTGCTCGGCTGGACGCCGCCCGAGGACCGCGAGATCCTGCCGGTCGGCGAGGCGGCCCGGCTCTTCACCATCGAGCGGATGAACGACGTCCAGGCGAAGTTCGACGTTCAGAAGCTCAAATGGATGAACGGCGAGTACATCATGAAGATGCCGCTCGCCGAGCTCAAGCCTCTTGTTAAAAGACAGCTCGTCCGGGACGGATTCGACCTTTCCGCAGTAGCGGACGCGTATTTCGCGAAAGCCCTCGACCACTACAAGATCCGGGTCAAAACCCTCCGCGAATTCGGCGAGCTCGCCGATTTCTTTTTCAAGGACGCGTTCGTCGTGGACGAAGACGGCCGGGCCAAATTTCTCGGCCCGGCCTCAAACCGCGACAACCTCCGCGAATTCGCCTCACGGCTCGCCGCGCTCCACGGCGCCGACTGGCGGCGCGACAAGCTCGAGGAAGTTTGCCGCGCCCTCGCCGCCGAGCGTTCCTTGAAAGCCGCCGAGATCATCCATCCCACGCGTCTGGCCGTCTCGGGCAAGGTCAAGGGCGCGGGGCTGTTCGA